>JBLIBL010000033.1:0-33907 GCA_047633355.1 Polaribacter sp. | reverse complement strand
TTTACATAATGAAAGCGTTCAGTTAAACCCGTGAAAGATTTAAAAGGTTACGGCAAACGCTGATATAGATGTGAGATAATGACTATAATCGGGGTGGCTGGTTTTGATGGTCTTGTGCCAACTCGCCTCCAGCCTACGCCTCATATGATGTTCTTGTTCATTAGCTCGCAGTTTTGCTAGCGGCTTCCTTCGGACCGTTCCTCACGGATTAGCCCTTGCCATTCGCTAGTAGTTATCGTCTAATTACATCAAAGTGTTCGACGGTGATTTTCCTACAGAGGACTTACACCTCATTAGTTAATACCCATGTCGGGCGTACACAAAAACATGTAGCGGATAAAAATTGCGCCGCTTCGCTCTACAATTTTAACCGCTAATGTTGGCGTTAAGTACAACGAGGTAGTTTTGTGAAGTATCTTATAATCTCATTATTTACACTGTTTTGTAGTGGTTGTGCTGTCGTTGACAAAACTCATGATCCAATGGCAAGATCATTTATTGGGACTTATTTTAAGCTAGTAAAAGACGGTTACCTGTACGAGGCCGTTTGCGCAGATATTAATGCAAAATTACAATCTACGGAATCTTGCACTGGAATCCAGACATTTGATTCTGGAAACGAATATTCGCAAACACCAAAGAATTACGAATCCTACCTGAAGTCGAGAAATGATTGGGATAAAAAGCTATTTAAGAAACTTGCTTTCGAAAAGCGACGAACCATTACCACTCCAATTCCAAAGGGAACAATTTTCAAAATGACAAGGCTCGTACAATTTCCTTGGGGTTCAAATGGCTCATATTGGGCTATTAGAGGCGAGGTTATATCAGGAAAAGATAAAGGATTGGAAATAGAATTCCCTACGAATTCTGTTTTAGTATTTCCTAGATGGCTTGATGGTTATGGGGTAAGAAAATTACCTGTGTTTAAAGATGAATATTTAGTTCGTTGCCAAAATGAGCAATGTACTTAACAAAAATTAGAATTTGATTCGGTGTAAAGAAACCTCACAAATTAAATCGGCGTAAATAAGTGACAGTCACTTTTTGACATATTACTCACTGCAAGACTTAACCCTCAAATTTCTCGTTAAACTCAACAAACCCCATCAAAATTTCTCCTACTACGATTCAAACAATCAAATTCGTACATTTCAGTTACACGCTGACCATATTCACTACAAAACTGACTCTTACTACCTTTACCACCAGTATTGATAATTCTCTTCAATTCACCTATCCGACCCAACGTCCAACGACATATAGGCGTTTTTTCTTTAATAACTTTTTTTATTGGTAAGCGTGATTGAGAAATTCTACGTTCATTATTGTTTTTACGATCAATTATTTTTGTTTTACGCTGCACTTTTTCAATTTGTTGATTAAGCTTTTTTAGCGTATTTTTTGCGTGGGCGTTATTTGAATACTTATACTGTTCTGTATTAGAAAAGTCGTAGTGTTTTGTTTTGGTTTTGTTATCTAAAGTCTGCCAAGAGATAACGGCTTTGCCATTTTGAGAGTTTCGCTGATTTGTTTTGAGTTTAGTGGGAATAGAATTGTTAGGCTTTGATTTAGAGTTAGGTTTAGACTCTAATTTAGAATCTGACTCTAATTTCGAAAAAATATTTTGTGTAGAAGTAGCTTGCGATTGCGCAAATGAAATCCCATCGATACGGCCAAAATACCAACCCGCGTATCCCGCACAACCAATTAACCAAAGAACAAGGCTTGCCCAAAGAACCATTTTCAACCAACCTACTCCCTTATTCCTATTAAACTAAACTGTCATCTTCCTTAATCCCTATGACAGCCTCATATTTTATTAAAGGTTAGACTAGCACCAAGCTTAAACGATGTAAATGCAATCAAATACCAAGTATTATTATTCTATTGTTTGCCTAATTGCATCTTTCCTTCGAATGATATATCACTCATTTTCAAAAAATAACCTTAACGCTTTCGATTACAATTCTATTGAGGAGTGTATCTACTAATTTGATGCAGTACGAGCCAAGTCTACAATCCCATCAGTTATTTCTGGCCACAACTGTTCAGGAAGAGTATGCCCCATACCTTTGAGAATTTTCAGTTTACTGTTAGGTAACGCTCCTGCCGTCGCATAGCCAGATTCAACTGGAACTAAAGGATCTTGATCGCCGTGGATCACAAGACTAGGCGTCATTAGATTCTTCAATTGTTCTGTGCGATCAGGTGAATCAACAATCGCAGCCAATTGACGGCTCAATCCCGCTGGGTTAAATCCCCTTTCCCGTGAGTAACGTATCAGTTTTGTTATTCGTTCTAAATCAAACGGAAAATTATCCATATGCAGCATTTTCCATACATTCAGGCGATGCTCGATGGATTGATCAATATCTTTTGGCATTGGTCGTATTAAGGTCATTCCTACTCGCATTTTCGCTTTGGGGAGAGAGCGATCACCCGTAGTAGACATAATAGATGTGAGGCTAATAACGCGTTCACTCGCTTTCAAGGCAACACACTGAGCAATCATTCCGCCCATGGATGCGCCAACAAAATGTGCTTTGTCTATGTGCAAAGCGTCCATTAAGCCAAGAGCATCATCTGCCATATCATTAAGCAGGTAAGGCGCATTTAGCTTATTTCCAAACCAAGTATTAGTTAAAAAGCCCATCAAACCTGGTACTGGCAAATTTTTAAGCCAAGTGCTTTTTCCAATGTCTCGATTGTCGAAGCGGATAACCCAAAAGCCTTGGCTCGCCAGAATCTTACACAGATTTTCATCCCAATGAATCATCTGTGTACCCAAGCCCATGATCATAATCATAGCGGGATGAGAAGGATCTCCGAAACTGTCGAAGTTTATCCTTAGCCCGTTAGCGTCAACTTGCTTTTCTGTCTGATAAGGGATGGTTTGACTATTCACTTGATCTATATACTCTACTCTAGGATTGTTTCACTTCAACTATTGTTTCTCTTCAACTTCAGGAAAAAGAATTAGGTCATTGTTAAGTATGCTAAGCAAGTTTTTGACGGTATTTCCGGCTCAAATAAAACAATGTTAATCATAAATTTATCATAATAGACTGCAATTCAGTTAAATTTTTCAGTATCATAGCTAATTAAGCATTATATCTAATTCAATCTCATACTTAATATTAACTCATACTTAACATTAAGTAGTATCAATTGATAATATAAAAGAGTCAATTCTATGAGCGTAAGATCATTCGAAAATCATTCACCTCAATTGGGTAACAAAGTCTTTGTTGATCAGACTGCACTTGTTGTGGGTCAAGTCACTATCGGTGATGATAGCTCCATTTGGCCAATGACGACTATCAGGGGAGACGTTCACTGCATCAGTATTGGTACTAGAACCAGTGTACAGGACGGTAGTGTTTTACATGTTACTCATGCCAGCACTTATAACCCAAAAGGGCATGATTTAGTGATCGGTGATAATGTAACGATCGGTCATAAAGCAATGATCCACGGTTGCACTATTGAAAATAATTGCTTGATAGGCATGGGCGCTGTGGTAATGGATGATGCGGTGATTCATTCCAATGTGATTCTTGGGGCTAATAGTCTAGTACCTCCCGGTAAGACATTGGAAGGTGGCTTTTTATGGGTTGGTTCACCTGCAAGAAAAATTAGACCCATTACCGATGAAGAAAAAAAATTCTTTCAATATTCTGCGGATAATTACGTTAAATTAAAAGACCGGCATTTGGCCGAGTAAACTAATTTAGGCAACCAATTTAAATAACTGCTTTAAACAACCACCTTAAACTCGTCGTCAGTTAATAAAGAAAGGTTATCACCGACATAATCATTAGAATTTAACGAGTTTAATAATTTATAGCCGATTTCTCTCTTTTTCGCATCCAAAGGCATATAAGGTAAACGAAAAACTGGCTTAATGGCTCCTGTCATTCCTAAAGCAGTATTGATCGCGATTGGGTTTGGTTCACAAAATAACCAGTCAAATAGTGGTTGTAGCTGTTGGTTTAATACCGACTCGTCAGCGGAGTCCATTAAACGTTTCATTAAACCGGGTAATAAATTAGACGTTACAGAGATTACACCGTGGCTTTTGTTTTTGTGCTTTCCATCAAAACATTCATCGTCGTTACCTGACCAACAAGCAATTCCTTGATTTTCATAGTGGGCAATCCGCTTATTGCCTCCGCATTCTTTCACACCAATAAAATTAGGGTGTGTCGCGATGGATTCTATAATCTCTGGTGGTATATCCTGTCCAGTTCGGGCTTCTACGTTGTATATAAAAACAGGGCCTACATCGAGTCCTTTTCTCAAATGAGTCTCAACGCCTTTAGCGCTAGTTTTTCCGTAATAAGGATTAATCTGTAATGCCGCATGCATTCCGGATGCAAATCCATGTTCGGTCGCTCTAATCGCTTCTCGAGTATTATTACTACCAGTATTGCCAATCACAACAAGCTTGTCACCAAAACTACTTGCAGTATGGGCAATTAACATTAAATGTTCTTCCCAGTTTAAAAGATGCCCTTCTCCCGTAGTTCCAGCTACTACTAACCCTTGTACTCCAGCGTCAATCTGTTTTTCAACGAGTTTATCATAAACACTTAAATCAATTTTACCTACCTCGTTAAAAGGTGTTTTGATTGCGGTGATTAAGCTTGCTTGTCTTATCTGTTGAATATTCATTGTTAGAGTCACCAGTATTTTTTAATTAGACGTATTTAGTTATAAGCGTAGAACTATGCATTATTGTACAATAGTCAGATAATAAATATAGATCATATAATTATAAAATTGGATTGAATAGTGTCTTTAATAATAACGGATGAATGTATCAATTGTGATGTTTGTGAACCTGAGTGCCCAAATGAGGCGATCACTCAAGGTGAAGAGATATTTGAAATCAATTTGGATAAGTGTACGGAATGTGTTGGTCATTATGATGAACCACAATGTGTGATTGTATGCCCTGTGGAATGTATTCCTCATGATGAAGCGAATGTGGAATCGCAGGAATCGTTAGTGTTAAAGTATGAAAAATTGACTGGGAAGCCCTATATTGGCTAATTATTCCGTACTTTAAAGCCAGTAAAGACCCAAGTAATGAGACTGTTACAAACTTTTCATCTAAACGATCTATAGACATATAACGTGGCTATGGTTATAGTTAGAGTGAGCAGGTGGCGGTTTATTCGCGCTTACTTGTGCAAAAAAACTTAAAAATGATAATAATTGAACAATAATATTCAAAACTAATACAAAATTAGTCAATTTACAGAATAACAGGATCAAATATGCGCAAACATAGACGTAATACGGAAGAAGAAACAGAAGTAGACATGACTCCAATGCTAGACATTGTTTTTATCATGTTAATTTTCTTTATTGTTACCACTTCTTTTATTAAAGAAGCCGGTATTGATATCTCTCGTCCAAATAACAATGAGTCTGAAGCACCACCCAATCCGACTTCACCAATTTTAATCCGTATCGGTGATACTGGCGATGTAACGTTAAACGGCGCTCTTATTGACGTAGCACAGGTAGAAGCTCGTGTTTCGTCTGCATTATCTAAAAAGCCTAAAGCATCCGTCATCGTTCAGGTAGCGGAAGCTGCATTTACAGGTATTTTGATAGGTGTTGTTGATGCTGCCAAACGAGCCGGTGTGGCACAAGTTACTGTGACCAAGATGCCAAAGTAGAGATTGTAAAAAAGTAATTTTCACAAAGGCGACTTAATGTCGCCTTTGTCGTTTTTAAGTAAGCTAGTTTAAAATAATTTATGTAGCCATTTGTCCTTAGGTAAACTCTATGTCAAAAGTTATTACTCTATTAGGTTTAGTCGCTATAGCCTGGTATTGGTCTTATACTCAAAAGCTCAAACAGTTCGCTCTAAAGGCTAGTATGCGGTGTTGTAAAGAATCTAGTGTTCAGTTTTTAGACCATAGCGTAGTAATGCATCGTTTTAGTTTTTTAAAAAATGCACATAATCGATGGAAATTAATTCGCGAATATCATTTTGAGTTTACTTCAACAGGTGAAAATCGCTACAAAGGAAGAGTGCTATTACAAGGGCACCATGTAGTAAAAACAGAGTTAGAACCCTATACAATCAATTAAATTGATAATGCCTTTATCTAATACCTCTCAAACAGAAATATCTAATGCCCTGCTTAATCAAGCAAGTTTAATTATACAGAATAGAAAGTTTAAAAATAAGTTAAGTATCAAACCAGAAAGAAGAGTTGCATTACTCGGGTTAAATGGGGCTGGTAAGTCTACTTTTATTAGAAACTTAATAGGTGAGTCGAATAATCTAAATTTTGATCTTCAGTATCAAACAAACGAATCGAAGTTAACAAAACAATCGAAACAAGCAAACCTATCAATAAAAGCGAACAAGTTAATCAGCCTGAAACCTAACGAGCAAGAGTTTAAAAAAATAATGGGGTACCAAGCGGATACGATGTTGCCTATGGCGCACCTGTCAGTTTTTGAATACTTAAATTTATGTGCTGGTTTTAAAGAAGTATCAATCAATGAATATAATATAAATATTAAGCAAGTAGTCAGTGATTGGTATCTAGAAAGTATAATGAAGCAACCTTTGAAAACTCTTTCAAAAGGTAATATGCAAAAAGTAGCGATAGCTCAAGTATTCATCAATAACCCTAAATTTTTATTTTTTGATGAGCCCTGTCAAAGTTTAGATCCAATTGAGCAAGAGCGTTTTAATAAAAATATTACAGAATTAACCGGTTTTTCTCTTTGTTTATTTTCCACACATAATGTAAATCATGCCTTGACGGTAGCAGACGATATATTGATCATCCATCAATCAAAAATAGCCTATTTTTATCAACGCAAGTCATCAATAGACTATTTATTGTTTAGTTTTGAAAATGAAGAAATATTGTCTAAGGTGTTGGCTTCTTCCTTGATTGAATATAAATTTTTAGGTAGTGGACTATATAAAATTAAAAACTCACATTTAATAGACGAATTTATTAAAAAAAACCAAGTAAAGTTTGAATTTTGCTTACCCGAAAAAGAAGCATTGATGCCATTATTTAGATTGTTAGCGAGTAATGAATGGCAGCCATCAGATAGACAGATGGATAACATTGAAAACGATCTAATATGAATAATTTATCTGATAAAGTGCACTTTGTCTCAATTGATAAAATTTTAGCGAAGCAGTTTATTCGAAAAACTAGTGTTCAACTATCCATAGTATTTTCTTTGTTAGCCATTGGTATATTTACTTCCCTTTCATATAGTAATTTTTTACATCTGCAGGCGCAAAACATTGACAAATTGTCAGTGTTTAATGAAATTATTAAACCTTTAAGTGGCGTAGTTTTATTGCTCAGCTTAATTGTCGGAATGGTCACAGCTTCTCAATTAAATCCTTATTTTCACAGTAAAGGACAAAAAAGCATTCTTCAACAGATGAGCCTTTCAGCGATGCAATTTTTTATTGTAGCTATAAAAGTCAACTTAAAGTTTACTCTTATACCTATTCTCTATTTTATAACCATCAGTCTATTCATTGCATTTAATAGTCATTTAGACCTTTTTCTTCTTTTGACAAGCAGCGTTATTTTATTGCTAGGGATCTTATTCTACTCGCTGGTGATATTGACTATTAGCCTAAACAGTAAAAACGTTATTTTTTCGATTTTAATTTCATTTTTCGCTATTGTTTTAATTGTTAGTTTAGACCAAGTTTTCATAAGCAATCAGCACTTCGATTTCTTAACCATATTTAACAAACTATTTCTTGACGTAAGAGAGGGTAGTGCTTCAATTCAGGAACTTATACATTTAATTTTGTGGTTATTATTTATAAGCCACCTGATTTTTAAAGCAATAGAAAATCTTAAAAACACAAACTCTAAAAATGGAAGCCAGCCTCCATTTATAAAATCATTTTTTATTGCGCTAACAGTTGTTGTCGTTATCTTAAAGCTATTATCTATCATACTACCTGAAAAAACGATAAGAACTTCAAGTGCAATTAATCATCAAGTGTCAATCTATTTTCAAAATCGACTGAAAAATATTTTGAACGAAGTAGAAATAACCGCAGTTGTTGATAGTGAAGAAAGTAGAGATGAAATAACTAGAGCCGTTAACCAACTTAAAATTTATAAGCAAAATATCGCTATTAAATTCTCCAATCGACAAGCATTTATGAATATTGCTTCAGAAAGAGATGGAGATGTTGAAGAGTTTGTTAGTATGCAAATTGGAAGTAAACAAAAAACAATACGTTATCCTTTTGTTAATTCCGCAAGTCGTTCAATTGCTCAGTTAATAGATCATATTGACTCAAAGAGTGAGCAATGGATTACCTTTATTCAAGGGCATGATGAAGTCCCAGTTTTTTCTAAAAATGGTCGTTCTCTTTCGCAGTTTCACTCTCAACTAAAGTCATTAGGCTATCCTGTTGTAGTACAGAACTTAAGAAAGAGCTCATCTATCAGCGATAATACTAAACTGGTAATTATTGCAGACTCAAAACAAAATTGGTTAAATAGCGAAACTGAAGTTATTATTAATTATTTAAATGGTGGTGGACATTTATTGATAATGCGGGAGGCTAAGGACGAATTACCATCCAAGTTAGAAAACTATTTGGGAGTTGAAAAAGAAAAAGGGATATTAATGGATAAAAATGGTTTTGCTAGTGGCACGCCACATCCCGCTATTTTAATTATCAATCAGTTTAATCAACATCCCATTAATCAAGGTATTAATAGTATCGTCGCATTTCCATGGAGTGTCGGTTTAAATTTAAAACAGATAACTTTGCCAACGAATAAATCGACGGAAAACACATGGGTTTCACAAAGCATTTTAAATAGCCATGATCAAGTTTGGAATGATATTGAATTAATTGAAGATTTGCAGAGAAATGAAATGGCGTTCAATTCTTTAGAGGGTGAAGTTAAAAAATCATTTTCGATAATTATCGCATTAGAAAGAGAACCGTTATTAAAAAATAAAGTGCAATCAGTAGAAAGCCAGAGAGTCTTGATTGTTGGAGATTCAAGTTTTATTTCGGATACGGCGATTAATAATTACGCTAATCTCCAATTGGGCATCAATATGATAAATTGGTTGTTGAGCATTGAATCAAGAGCTCACGACGAACAGCTTAATAATCAATATCAAGATAACTATATTCGTCTTTCGCCAGTAACACATTTTATGTTAAATTGGTTTTTCTCTCTTGTTTTTCCCTTTATGCTTTTAATATTTTTCATTTACAAGCGAATAAAAGAGTCAAAATAATGAAAAAAAATAATCAGCAACGTCTAATTTTAAATATTATTATTCTTGTCATTTCCGCATTCATTTTGATTTTTATGTTGTTAGGAAAATTCCTTTCTCCTTCGGATACTGTTTATTTAATACAGAAATCTAATAATGAGGTAATGTATGTGATAGAAAAAACAATTAGGAATAATGACAGTGCCTGAACTTCCAGAAGTTGAAACCACTAAACGAGGGATCTCACCTTATGCTATTGGTCACTTTATTGAAAAAGTCATCGTCCGTCACAAAAAACTCAGATGGCCGTTAGATAAAAAATCACTTAACTCATTAAACAATAAAATAATTATCGACTGTAGTCGTCGTGGAAAATATTTACAGCTACAAACTGAGAAAGGAAATATTCTAATTCATTTGGGCATGTCGGGTAGTCTACGAATTATAGAAAATGAAGAAGCCGGTAAACATGATCACGTTGATATTGTTCTAAGTAATGGAAAATCGATCCGCTACAATGACCCAAGGCGATTTGGCTGTGTTGTGGTTAACCAAGAGGGAAATAAGCACCGACTTTTAGTTAATTTGGGCGTCGAGCCGTTATCAGATGGTTTTGATGATGATTTTTTATTCAGAGAGTCAAGAAAGCGCAACGTGCCGGTTAAAGCGTTTATAATGAATGGGCAGATTGTTGTGGGCGTGGGCAATATTTATGCACAAGAGGCGTTATTTACCAGCGGGATTCACCCAAATCGTCCGGCTAGTAGAATATCTAAAAAACGTTTTGCGCTTTTAACCCAAAATATAAGAAAAGTATTACATGATGCAATAAAGGCTGGAGGCAGTAGTTTGAAAGATTTTACAGGAGCCGACGGCAAACCAGGCTATTTTCAGCAAACATTGAAAGTATATGGAAGAAAGGATGAATCTTGTATTATCTGCAATAAAAAGCTTAAACAAATAATCATCGGTCAAAGAAGTACGGTGTTTTGTTCCGGGTGTCAGACATAGCCTTACCATAATCTATGGACATGACCTTACCGCCATCCATGGCTCTTTAAGGAATACGACCTACAAGGATGTAGGCAGTGCAGTTTTTAAAGGGAATATTAAACTGCCCGTCCATCCATGGACATAAAAAACCCCAGCTAGCTGAGGTTTTAGAGGCTTATTGCCTTTGCAGGCAATTAAATTAGTTACTGCTTAAAACAGTTACTTAATTTTAGCTTCTTTATACATTACGTGCTTACGTACAACAGGGTCGTACTTTTTGAACTCAAGCTTGTTAGGTGTAGCACGTTTGTTCTTATCAGTCGTATAAAAATGACCGGTACCTGCTGAAGATACTAATTTAATTTTATCTCTCATAATATTCTCCTATTATACCTTGATGCCGTTTTGACGAACTGTTACTAAAACAGCGTCAATTCCTTTTTTGTCAATGATACGTATGCCTTTAGAAGACAAGCGAAGCTTAACAAAACGGTTCTCACTTTCTACCCAAAAACGGTGAGAGTGAAGGTTAGGCAAAAAACGACGGCGTGTACGGTTTTTTGCATGTGAAACATTGTTTCCTGATACTGGGCGCTTTCCAGTAACTTGACATACTTTTGACATGACTAAAGCCTCTTTATTACTAATATAAATACTTATTTTCTAGCTAGTATCCAATTGATAAGTCTTAGACTTAGTATAATTAAACGACCAGCAAAATTCTGTTTTCGGTTCTTGTAATATTCATAGAATACTGACCAAAACCAAGGCGACATAACGGCTTTTTACTCAATTTCAAAAGCTATTTATCCTTTCTGTCGCGGAAAGGGCGCACTTTATACCAAAATCCCGCTAAGAATACAATTAAATTAGCTTTCAAACCCAATTTAAACGGTTTTCAAAAGAGGTAAAGGTTAAAAGTTTCTAAGGTTGGGAATTGAGAGAGATTAATGCGAAGGGTTATATTCGATATTTTTGCATAAAAGGGCTACAATTTAGTACTTAAATAACAGCAACGTTCTTTACAAGACAAATAGGAGAACGATAAATAGGATAAGCTGAATGATCAGTATCAATGAGCAAGCAGACGTATTTAATACAGCCAATGCTAAACTCCATGATTTAACACAATCCTTTATCTCTAACTTGCGTGCAAAAGGTCTGGTTAGTACATCGCTAGACACTGAACAAGTGCAAGTTGTAGGTTTAAGGAATACTCACCTTTACCTTATTAAAAAAGGCTCTATTTCCGTAGAATATGATGAGGCAGATCTTTATCTATTTGAAAAAAATGATGTGCTACTGCCCCATTCAATGGAAGAGTATGGGGGCTCAGAACTTTATTACACGGTTAAATCAGATGTCAATCTTGAAGCATATGAATTAGAGGCCGTCATTGAGCATTTGACCTCTGACAAAACACTGATTTCCCAGTGGTTCGCCATCAATAATTTAATGCAGCTTCAAATGAATCAAATAGTCGCAAAATTAACCGATAAGGAAGAGCGTGCTAACCCAGGGTTTAGTCGATTTAAAGCTGGTTCAGAAATTATTACCGAAGGCGACGAGGCTGATTACGTTTATTCAGTAACTGAGGGCAAAGCTGTCGCACTTCATAATGGCGTCGAAGTCGGCGAGATTAAGACAGATGAAATCTTTGGTGCTATCGCAGTTTTGACTGACCAAAAACGAACTGCAACCGTTATCGCTAAAACCAATTGTTCGGTATTAATGGTACATAAAGATGAGTTTTCGAAAATGGTTTACTCACACCCTCACCTTTTTATGAATATTATAACTAGTTTAGCGGATAATATTAAGTCACTGAATGATAAGATGGCGGAGCATTAATTTTGTTCCACAAATTGTTTAATATCCTCTAGATCTTTATATATCGCCTTTTTCATAGATCCTTTGATTACTAATCCCATAATAGCGGAAATGATTTTCACAAAAATTGAATGAGTTTCTGCGGAGAATGCCATGGTTAATGTGCTTTTCCCGTCCAATTCTTTCAAAGATGGTTTAGAGATATACACTGAACCATGGCTTTCACCGCGGGTATTGTAATATTCATTTCCCTCTGGCTCGGTGATCCACATAACTTCAGTCCCTTCCTTGCCAAACATTACCCTCGTTTCTTTCCATTTTAGTCCATTAAGACCTGTTTCTGGTTCATTTAGTAGTTACAGATCAATAATACTGGTGATGAAAGTTGCACAATTTTTAATGTCAGTAATTGCATCCCATATTTTTTCTTTGTTTTTAGAAACAAAGATCTTTGCAGCGAGTTGCATAATTGGCTCCTATTGTTTTAATACTGAGAGGTATAATAAAAAAAATTTATATATTTTTTGCAAAATAGGTCACTATTTCATCTTTGGTCATTTCTGTAGTTTCATTTGAAAAGCAGTAATAATCAGGCCGTTGATCACTAAAATACTGCATCTCCATTGTTAGGTCATCTAATGTTTCAAATATACCAACGGGCATATTGTATTCTCCGCTCTCTTTGAGTTTATAAAAAAAATGTGTTCCGCAATCAGTCAGTGCAAAAATCTCGAGAAGCCCAAGATGAAGACTTATATGTTTTTACTTTCTCACTACCTTCAATACTTACCTTAGTTCCACACCTAACGGCAAAAAATGGCCCACCTTCTGCATGTGTCACAATGACACACAGTAAACTTTGGATTAATTTCGTTTGCGGTAATTTTAACTGCACCACAGAGACAACTTACTTTTGAATTTAACATATAAATATTTTTCTTAGTCGATAGGTACATTACTAGGGACCATAATAGCTTAGAAAATCGGTTGCAATCTACGCTTGTTTGCGTGACCAGTTTGAATACCTATAGTATTATAGAACTAGAAAAGTTTTTTAAGATCCTTATGCTTGAATAAGTTAATAATGAAATGATTGTAGCATGTTGTGCAACGCTTTCAATATATGTTCAAAGGCAAGAACAACTAGATAGTAATATTGAGAAGTTTCAAGTTCATCTTGATCCTGTTTTTTTCAGTTAAGACATTGATTCTGTTACTGGAAAGTCACCTGAATTGTCATTTAATTAATTGCTGGGTAAAAAATCAAATATTACTTAACTGTTGAATTCTAGTTTAACTGCCCGCAGTTAATTCGAAACATATAAATATCGAAATTAAATCAAATTATGATAGGCAAATGATTACACGTACTAAATTGAAAGAAAGACCGACTCGTAAAAAGAAAATATTAAAACTTATTAAACGATTCTTGATCGTCTTTAGTGTTTTTGTTTTCATTTTTTTAATTGTCGAATCATTTAATAGAGCAAATGCAATCGCTATTTCGAATACACATTATGATTGCCAACTCAAAGGTTGCGATTATTCCTTTACAGTTAAAAATTCGAGTAATAGTCCTGTTAAAGGATACGCAAGAATAACTGTATTTAAAGCCTTTAATATTCCTGGTTTAACTTCAGATGAAGTTCTATCTACTGAACGAATTGAGTTTGTATTAAAAGCAACTGGCTGAAAAATTGACAATTAGTGCTGGTGAAGTTACTAATTCTCTATAGTAGATAATGTGACGTAAGCTTTGCCCATATTTTATAACCAGACTGATCCAGTATTACTTTATTACTAATTCGAGTTTTGCTATATACTCGCAATACGTTATCGACCCACTAGTTATTACTCAACATATTGAAATGTAGAATTCTTATGTATGAGCAACAAGTAATCAGTAGCAACAAATTTACTTTAGCTATTAGCATTTTATTTAGTTGAAATAAAATCATCAAATTCTATTTTGAATAAAAGGGTCAGATACTGTCTTAAGAATCAACTTAAATAAAATTTTTTATCAATTAAGATAGCTAACAAATACCGATACACATTTAACTATCAAACTGTTATTTGATAATTTTTGTCGTATTCTTTTTCTGATTTCAAAACGCCATACGAGAGCACTAATAATTTTCTCATAACGGCAATGATAGCTACTTTTTTAGGTTTTCCATTACTTACCAAACGCTCATAAAAATCTTTTAAGTGTGCATTATATCTTATTGCGACTAGTGCAGGCATATAGAGCGATTTGCGTAATCGTTTATGCCCTAATTTAGATAAACATGATTTGTTGATACTTGTTCCTAACTGAATTATTTTTGGCGTTAAACCAGCATAACTTGTTTTGAGCTTGAAAAAAATTGAATATCACCATTGTAAGCCAAAATACTCCAAGCTGTCTTTTCACCAATGCCAACAATGCTGGTTAATAATTTAACTTGACTGTTAATGTTTGCATTATTTTTTACAAGGCTTGAAATTTTCTTTTTTATGAGTGCAATTTCACTACAGATCATTTTTAGTAACCTTTTTATTGTACGGTTTACATCCACATTCAAACTTGCTTCTAAATGATTATTCTGTTGTGTCTTTGACTTTTCTAATTGGTCGCAACGGGTGATTAAACGTTGTATTGCTAGATAATCTGCGCTTTTGGAGCGATAACTTTTTAATTCATAATCGCCCTTTAAAACAATATGTTCACAATAACGAGAAATCAATTGAGCGTCAGCCTTATCGGTTTTATTGCGGCCTAATTCAACCTTAAAAAATGCGTGTGTGATGATCGGATTAACGACTATGACATTAATATTGTTTTGAGATAAATATTGGGCAAGATTAAAACTATAAATACCGGTTGCCTCTAAGCAAATAAAGATTGACTCACACTTCTTTTTTATCCAAGTTGAAAATAAAGAATAACCATTTTCATTATTGTTAAAACTTTTATTAATGTAGCCTCTTTTATTGGCAAAGGCGACATCAAAAGTAAGTTTAGAAATATCAATTCCGACAAATAACATTGCAAATTCTCCCGTTAAACGTAAGCTAAAAATTGGATATTTAACGTCATAGCATTCTTGTAACTATTCGTGCTCTTAGCGTGGTGGCTGGCACAAGATACCGTTCGCATTTGGAGACGTTAATAAAGAGAGGTAGGCATTAATCTGACCCACGAACTATAAATTCAAGATCAACTTACAATGTCTCTACCTCTCATCCAACCGTCGTTGAATAGTGTCATTTTTTAGTTAATAAAGACACTGGAGTTAAGATGCAAGATGAACTTGGTCCCTAATAGGTTCGATTCATGTCAATTAAGAATAATCAGTTAGACTCAAACTTGCCTATAAGTATACGTTCTCTCTTAAAGAAGAGTTCCATCTTAGTTTTGGCTGCGCTGACTCCTATCTGCGCAACGTTAGATATGATTCAAAAAACACATTTCAGTTCAGCGCAGTTACAATAGCCCTTATGCTGGTCGAAGAACAAACAGCGCTTCTAGAAACTCAGCTCTGACACGCATAGCAATGGACAGAATTACCAAAGCAGGTAAATTATAAGAGCCCTACGCAGGCATGCCAATGAGTAATTGGCATAAAGCGATACAACTTTATGCTGCTAATTCTGGTCAAGATATACTCAACGCGCAACCTGACTTATGGGGTTTATCCAAACTTTACTGGGCTGAACTAATGCTCGAAGAAAATACTGCAGTAAAAATGAGTAATATTAAAAAGATTAGAAACGCACTTAGTGATGCTGAGAAGACTCTCTTTGTAGATGCAAGAAATAAACTCGGTACCCTCCTCCCAAATAGTGCTTTTACCGCTGCTTTACTTGACAATGATTTGAGAGAGGCCAATAGATGGCTTAAGGCTGGTCAAAAATACCGAAATCTTGGTCTCACAGATACTAGAACACTAAAATCGTTATATAGAGAAGAGCTTATAGAGTTCTATAATCTTGCTGCTCAAACTGCTGCACTTAAATCAGACTATACGGATATGTGGGCTTGGATAGAATCTGCTCAAGCATATTCTAGAAATTCAGCATTTTATACAAACACAAGAGCTAGAGTAGACCCTAGCTATGTTGAACAATACTTGAGGAAAAGTCTCGACAATGTTGAAGTAGCGGCCGGTTCTTTTGGTCTGGAGTCAGAAGCATCCAACTTGGTATCCGCTTTTCTTGGGAAAGGAGTCATTTCAGCATTATGGCGTGTTGAGGTAAATGCCACCGCTTTATTAATGTCAAAATTTATGGAGCTGCATGTGAACTATAGTGTTCCTCCGGCTCGCGCTTTAACAGAAGCTCAGCAATGGCTTAGGAGTTCCTCAATTAATCAGCTATCAAGTTATTTGCAGGAGCTCCTAATGGATTACCCACGTTCCGAATCCGATTCAATTATGGCAATTTTGGTTGCCTTGGGAGACAACCAAAGTGCAGGGTCAAGTAGACCCTATGAAAATCCATATTATTGGGGCGGATTCATTTATTTAGGAGCTTGATTCTACTTTTTCGCAAGATCTATTTTCACCTTGATTGGATGTAAACCAATCCAACTCTACTCCGTAGTTAGGGTTTTTTAACTTTCGTCTCTCTTCGATATATGGCATGAATATCGATTGAAATTTTTCAGCTTTAGGAAAGAAATAATTCTTGACGACCTCACCGTCGCAAAGTTCAAGTTTCAGGCATAAGCAAAGCCCTTCGTGAAAATCTACCACTCTATCTAGGTCATCCTCTAAATTCGTGCCTGTTTCCCCTTCCGCAATGGATAAAATCAAACGCGGAAAGTCTACGTAAGATAGAGGATTCTCTATGAAGCTAATTCCATAGGGTCTAAGAACTCGCCTTATATTTTCTCTAGATACTAACATCGGTCCGCGCTCATAAGCGGCAATATATTCAAAAGTCTTTTCAACTCTATGGTTTGTTTTAGCTGCCATGAATTGCACAACTGCAAAAATACCTCCGGCAATAATAAACATTTTTGATGTTAACGATAACCATGCGTCGGCTCGCTTGAACCATACTTGCCTCGATTTTACGCGAGATGAAGAACCACCTTCAAAATCAGCCGTTTCGTCCGTTTCAGACTCAGTGACGCTAATAATATTTGCCGAGTTTTTATTGAAGTCATCATGATTTATCTCTAACTCAGCCCTATGGCTCAAATCATCTATATAATCTTGGGTACTCATTGAGTGTTTGATTCCCCACAGTTATCTTCAAATACGAAATCATAGCTATCTTTCGTATCAAGTATTCCCTTAATTTCGTCATTAAGACAATTAAGTTGGGACTTCGTTATAATGTAAGTCTTTTCAGCACTTCTTTTCAAATTAACCGGTGTCGTCGGACCAGCGCTTTTGTGAGAGTTTATAGATTGTTCTTGCCCGCACTGCTAGGCAGTTGAAATAAAACTAACTTCAAATTTTTTTTAATAATCCTGATAATTTACTGTTCAAACAGGCCCACTAATTTGCATTAAGCTTGATAGTTTTATCGCATTGTTTACAAGCCATTGCGTTTAGGCTAAACAAAGTAAGCAAAAAATAAAAAAATACCACCATACTCTTCTTAAAATACCTCATACTATTCCTCCTGCCAACAGTGACTAAACTAGATCCAATTTTACGATAACGCACATCCACATTACTTTGGTATTGATATGCATGTTAAATTAATTTTCTTACGGGTGGAACTTGTCAAACTCTTTATCGACCAGAGATCAGAGGGGTCGGTAGAACTTGATAATACTACATAGAAATTTCAAGTTCATCCGCCGTTATGCATTGCGTTAGCATTTATGGATTGTTGTTGATTAAGAGTTTGTCTATTGCTAAATGAGCCTGATCCCGTACTACCTTATTGACTTATTACTAATTCGAGTTTTGCTATATACTAGCAATGTATTATCGAATCACTAGATATTATTCAACTTATTGAAACGGAGAATTCTTATGTGTGAGAAACAAATAATCATTAGCAAGAAACTTATTCTAGCTATTAGCCTTTTATTCTTTTCATTTAATGTATCTGCGATTGAGTGTATTAATTCAGAGCCGTGTCCGTCGCATATTAAGAAAGTAAAAAAGTTTGCACGTTATGGTTCCCCCAGCGCACAAGTTATGATGGCTACCCTTTATCTTGAAGGTGATATCGTTAAACAAAATCTTAAAAAATCCTTTAATTGGCTCCGCAAAGCTACATCTCATTTGAAATCCTTAAACTTAGCTGACCATCTATTAGGGGTTGCTTATGTAAAAGGATTAGGTACAGAGAAAAACGTTGATAAGGGAATTAAATTGTTAACTAAAGCCGCGGAAAAAGGATTTGTGAAATCTCAATTATTGCTTGGTATTATTTATTATGAAGGCAAAGGTACTAGCAAGAATTTAAAAGAGTCTTTTAAATGGTTGCAACTGGCCGCAAATGAAAAGAATTCTACAGCCAGTTACTTGGTTGCCCA
Organism: Polaribacter sp.; assembly: GCA_047633355.1. Taxonomy (GTDB): domain Bacteria; phylum Pseudomonadota; class Gammaproteobacteria; order Enterobacterales; family Kangiellaceae. The sequence goes on along the minus strand of JBLIBL010000033.1, from coordinate 15,327 downwards.
TATGCTAGAAAATGAGTTAGGGGTGAAAAGAAGTATTAAAGATGCCACTAAATGGTATGTGATTGCCGCTTCTCTTAAGCATCCGCAAGCCATGCAAAAACTTGAATTGATGAAAGATCGAAAAATAGTTGATGCCGAATTTATTAAGCAACAAGCTGCAAACGCACAAGATGGAAATATTATAGAGATCACTAGAAGTAAAATTCCACGTATGGAATTGCTAGCCATTTTTGTAGATCAAATAAAGGAAACCAAAATATACCAGAGTGTAGCTCCTACAGGTTCTCTTATTCCCGGGAAAATTTGTGGAGAGAGTAGCAATATGTGTAAATCACATGGCAATGACCGACTTTTTGATGGTGTTAGCTCGGTTCTTAGTTTTTAAATAAAAATGTTTCGAGTATGAAAAATTTAGTCTGTTTATCTGATTCTTACAAAGGTAAAGTTGAAATAAAAGCATCAAATTCTACTCCAACTTTACCTTTCATTACCCCCCCCCCGTTGGAAGTTTTGAACTTAGCGGTTTAAAGGGTTTTACTAGTTCATACCCATGGATATTCCGCTTTATGAATTAGTTTGACTTCAAAAATTTATAGAAAAATTATCGAGTTTAATTCTAGATATTTCGTTCTCTTTTACATCAAGAAATATTATAATAAATGAGTTGTTGATTGGAACTAATCAATATACACTCTGGCGGTTTTTTTAGTGGTTCAAAAAGGCAAAACAACCTAATAGCAATATTGCGAAGTTTCAAGTTCATCTGACCACATTGATCCATGACCATATTGCTCCACTTCCATGTGCAATGCGAATATTCAAGCAAGCTGTATTAATTAAATCAATATTAATGGCTACATCTGAGCTGCGGCAAAAAAATCGGACATTAATTCTTGTAACTTTAATGTCTGAAAAGATGGGTGATGACCAGATCCATTAATGGTAGTTAAATGTACAGGTTTAATGCAATTCTCGTAACTCCATGTGATTGACTCATTTCCATTTTCATCATTAGTTAATTCGAATGCATCTGAAATTACAAATGAAGCGTCGCATTGGTTATAAATGGACCATTCTTCGATTGCATCAGGTGCAGAAAGAAAAGCGCCTTCAACACCATCATAAGGAATTATTTCATCACCGGTCGCATGCAAATGGTGAATAGCTATATCGCCATCTGTTACACAGTTATTTAAAGGTTCTAATAGGTTTCCCGCAAAACTAAACATCGCTGTAATTTTGCTTGGAATTTCACAAGCAGCAAAATTTGCTAAAAATCCGCCGTTCGAAAATCCAAAGATAAAAACTCTTTCCGGATCAATATTCTTGGTAAGAATTAACTGCTCAATAATAAACTCGATAAACTCCACATCATCAACTCGCCAATCTCTAAAACCATTTTCATTGACTCTGGCATTTGGGAAGACGCCGATAAAACCCTGCGCTGTCATATATTTTCTTATACCAAAAGGGCCTGGAGATTCACTAGCATTTCCACCCGCACCATGCAAAAAGATAAATAAAGGAGGACTGTCATCTATGCTTCCGTCCGGTGTGTGCAAAATATATTCGCGCCTGCTATCTGAACCTTCTGGAAATAAAAAAACTTCGCATGTTTCATTGTCAATTGTCAGGCCACAGGTTTGGGCCAATTCATCTGGTTCTTGGACAGTGTTTACAGGAGGTTCTCTACTACTACATGCAGAAATAAGACATAAAATCAGAACAATTAACCAATGCGAAAACTTCATAAATTAACCTATTATTGATGAAAAAAGTTTAACGCAAATACAATAAATATTAATACGTCGGCGTTAAGATACTACTTTTTAGTTTAAAAAAACACAAGTTAAATTTTACCGTAAGGTAGCCAAAATCATCTGTTGATAGGATCGAACGGTTTACTCCATCGGTGGTCATAATTCCCGCAAGCTAATGGAAGCAGACAGAATATCTAGCGTCCTTTAAGAACTCAATAATTCTCAAAGGAAAATAAAAAAGTTGAGTAGCTACTTAACTAGATAAAGTCTAGATTGTATCAAGTATTCTTTTTTCAAAATGTCATAGAGATCTCATTCCAAAAGGTATGCAATATGATATTAACCACATCCATGCAGTTACTTATTCAGACTATATAAAAATCTTTTTATTCTGAATCCACGGCCTTAAAATTCGAAATTAATAGTGGCCGATAGTTTGGTTTAACACAAACACTTGCAAGTTTTTTAAAACAAGCCGCACACCTTTATAATTTAAAAAATAGAATTCCCACAAAGCTATCAAAATAGGGGCTTAATATTTTTAGATTTTTATGCGACATAAAGTCCAATAAATCCCTTGGTGATCTATCTAATTCACATAACCATTTGTTGCAAACTTCAAGTTCTGCAAATCAAAAATGAGTTGTTTTGATCAATTGAGAGCATTGAAAAAGCCATGGCAAATCACGCACCGTTTGTTCGGAATATCGATTAAGCATCATGAATGCTCATTTGGTCGAAGGCTTTGCCCGATAATTCGCTGAAGAGGAATAAACTTTGTGGCATTAATCACTTTAAAATGCACTAGTTGATCTAAGTCAATGGTATATGCATTTCCATACGTATACTGAAATAGATAATTAAAGTGAATAATTGAGAGAGGAAAGAATTATGAGAATTTTTCTATTATTAATAGCAGTCACATTTATTGTCAACCAAATGTGCAAATAGAAGATTTACCGGTAACCAATGTTTCTTGGTTTTCTGCAGATGCTTTCTGCCGTGCAGAAGGAAAGCGATTACCGACGGTTGATGAGTGGGAGTATGTTGCTAGATCCAGTAAAAAACATATCGATGGAAATAAGGAAGAGAGTTATAACCAACGTATTTTAGATTGATATTCGAAACCTCAGTCATCTTTAGCGTCTAGCACTTTAAAAGCAAATTACAATTTTTGGGTAGTCAATCAATTGCACGGAGTTGTTTGGGAATGGACCGAAGATTTTAATTCATCATTAGTTAATGGTGAGTCTAGAAATGATAGCTCAATTGACAGCAAATTATTTTGTTCTGCAGGGGCAGCTGGTAGCGCTGATCCAAGTAATTACGCGGCATTTATGCGTTTTGGATTTCGTTCTAGTTTACAAGCCAAATTTACACTCGGCAGCCTCGGCTTCCGCTGTGCAAAATAACCTGAGGGTGAAAACATGAAGAAAAACCAATCAATAATTTTTGTGCTATTTTTTTGTTGCCAATTATTTAACATAAACCTGCTTCGAGCGGAATTAGTTAGCGATTCTGTTTATCAGTTGAACGGTTCATTGAAGAATCAAAATAACCAAGCGCTAAAGTTAAGCGATCTAGAGGGGAAAATCCAAGTTGTCAGTTTAATATATACACACTGTTTACATACCTGTCCGACTATCGTTTCGACAATGCAATTTATTGAAAAAAGCTTTACTAAAGCTCAATTAGAATCGTTTTGTTTTAGTTTCATTAACACCTGATTCCGATACACCTAAAACACTTAAAGACTTAGCCGTCAAACGCAGCCTTAATGAAAAGCGATGGACACTATTAACCAGCGATTCAAATAGCGTGAGAAGTTTAGCAATAGCGCTGAATATTAAATATAAAAAAATGAATGATAATGAAGTATCACACTCTAATTTATTGAGTGTTTTGGACACTAAAGGACGAATCATTTTTCAGCAATTAGCAGATATTAGTGAAGTGAAAGATATTAGCAATAAAATATCCGTTCACATGCCTTAAAAAACTAGTAAGTCACCGACGTGCACTTTGAATTCAAATTCAACCTACGTCTACCTTCGCGCTACAAGTTTATCTGATCCCTCTGTTTTAACATGAGCACTTTCTTTTTCTTTTTCTTTTTCTTTTTCTTTTAAGAGATGAGTATGAACTTAATATAGCGACCGATTTGCTTCAATAAGACACCAATTAACCTGTATTTCATAAAGAAAACTGTTAACATCAACTACTTGCATAAGTAGTTATGATTCTGTGGCTATAACGACTATAACAAGTATGACAGGTAACCATACTCACTAATGATTCTCTACATCGCAGAAAAACCTAGCCTTGGCAGAGCACTTGCTGAAGCGCTACCAAAACCTCACAAAAAGCAAGATGGCTGTATTCACTTAGCTAATGGTGATGTAGTGAGTTGGTGTATCGGTCACTTGCTTGAGCAGGCCGAACCGGATGCTTACGATGACGCTTATAAAAAGTGGCGGCTCGAACACTTACCGATTACGCCGGATGTTTGGAAACTAATCCCTAAGAGTCAAACCCGCAAGCAATTAACAATTTTACGTAAATTGGTCAAAGAGTCGACACAAATTGTTCATGTTGGCGATCCGGATAGGGAAGGACAGTTGCTTGTGGATGAAGTTATCAACTATTTTAAAGTGTCTGCAAAAAAAAAGAAAACAGTGCAACGTTGTTTGATAAACGACTTAAACTTGCCTGCGGTCACACGCTCACTTAAAGCATTACGGAGTAATAATGAGTTTATTCCTTTGTCGACATCTGCCTTAGCACGTTCACGGGCAGATTGGCTTTATGGGTTGAATATGACAAGGCTATGTACTATTCAAGGTTCTAAAGCGGGTTATAACGGTGTTTTATCGGTGGGACGCGTGCAAACGCCACTGTTAGGTCTGGTGGTAGCGCGAGATTTAGAAATAGAGGGCTTTGTTAGTAAAGCCTATTATCAGGTTTGGGCTCATCTAAAGTCTGCACATGATGAAACTTTTAAAGCCAAATGGCAGCCGAGTGAAACATGCCTTCCGTATCAAGATGACGAAGGACGGGTATTGTCTCGTCCTTTAGCTGAAAATGTTGCAGCTCGTATAAAAAATAAACTTGCAACTGTTTTAAGTAGCTTTCAAAAACGAAAGCAACAACCAGCGCCTTTACCTTATAATCTATCTGCGCTTCAAATAGATGCGGCGAAACGATTTACAATGAGCGCTAAACAAGTATTGGATACTTGTCAGAGTCTTTATGAAAAACATAAATTAATTACTTACCCAAGATCTGACTGTCGGTTTTTACCGATAGAACATCTAAAACAAGCAAACTCCATAACCTCAGCTATCTCGTTTGTTTGCCCTAAATTATCTACCTCGGTTTCAGAAGCGGATCTATCACTGGTTAGCAAAGCTTGGAATGATATAAAAATTGTAGCGCATCATGCCATTATCCCAACCGCCAGAAAACTTGATACCACTCGGCTTAACTCTTATGAAGCGAATATTTACCAATTGATCGCCCGACAATACTTAGTTCAATTCTATCCCGCCTACCAATATGAAGAAAAACAAATTACTCTCGAAATATCGGGTGGTCATTTCATCGCCAAAGCCAAACAACCGTTAGAGCTAGGCTGGAAAAAGCTTTTTGAGAAAAAGAAAAGTGCTAACTCGAGCTTCACAAATTCGGTAATAAATGATGATTCAGAATTACAAAAGTCACTACCGTCACTCAATAAAGGTGATGTTTTAACTTGTGAAGACGCTAGCCTGTTAGATAAACAAACAACGCCCCCCAAACACTTTACTGATGCGACATTACTCGCGGCAATGACGGGGATTTCTCGCTATGTAAAAGAGGCAGAAATCAGAAAAATATTAAGAGAAACCGATGGACTGGGAACTGAAGCGACACGCGCTGGTATCATCGAATTACTTTTTAATCGTCAATACTTAAAACGTGAAGGTAAACAAATCGTATCAACTCTTATTGGAAAAAAATTAATTAGTAGCTTACCAGAGGCTGCAACACTTCCCGATATGACCGCGCAATGGGAATCACAATTATCGGCCATCAGTCAGAGCCAAATGAGTTATCAAGATTTTATGAGTGGATTGTTAGCACGATTAAATGAATTGATACCATTAGTGGGTTCTACAGGGTTTGCTGCTCTAAAAGGAGAAGGCAAAAAAAAGAGTTTCAAAAAGAAAAAGTACAACAAGAAGATCTACAACAATAAAAAAAGCATAAAATAATTATGCAGCATGACTTTACTTAACTTGTCATTGAGGTTTCTTCTAATCATGCGGAAAACCAATCCAAACCAAAGACCTGACGCTATTAGTTTTCCATAAAGATAATGATAGGTATGGCTCCGGTGACGTTTTTGCAAAGCTTGTTTGATGCGTTATCTACACCAAGCATTCATGTTAGAATGCGTTGTATTAACACTAACCCAATTAGATATCGATGATTCCCTGGACTTTATTAGGCACTGCCGAAATTCCCAATAATGGTGGACGACTAAAACTAACTCAACGCGAGAATGAATTCTCAATTCATCTCACAGGTGTTAGAGGTGAACTGATGAATAGTCGTGTTCACAGTTCTGAGCTTGCTTTGGCTGAGCTGGGATGTGCACCTATCAAGAATAAAGAAAATGCGCATATCCTGGTGGGCGGTTTAGGCATGGGCTTTACGTTATCGTCAGCACTTGACTCGGTTTCACCTTCATCGACAGTCGTAGTGGCTGAGCTCGTGCCTGAAGTCCTTGAATGGAATCGCGGCGTTTTAGGAGAGTGTGCTGGACGACCTTTAGATGATAGTAGAACGCAAATTTACTTAGGCGATGTTGCGCAATTGTTAACAGCCAAGCGGGCTAAACAAACAAGGAAAAATGATTATGATGCGATACTACTCGATATTGATAATGGACCCGAAGGTTTTACTCACTCAGATAATGATAATCTCTATTCTCTAAGAAGTTTACAAGCCATCCGAAAAGCACTAAACGTTGGTGGTATCTTAGCGATTTGGTCGGCGTGGGCTGATCCACTTTTTATTTTACAACTTAAGAAAGCTCGCTTTAAAGTAGAAAACCATACCGTTAGAGCTCATAAAGGTGCTGGTAGTCGGCATACTATTTATTTGGCTAAAAAAACGGTTATTTAATCATCTTGTTAGTCAAATAAATACTAACCCAGCTTACTGTAGAAAAGGAAATAGGTATATTTACTCCGTTAGGATTACATTCTCAGTTCAAATTTATTTGAGGCTGTAATCCTAACTGTGTAAATACCCTTTATTTATGACAACCCGTTATTTCATTTTTAATAAACATCCCAGTCCAAACAATACCTTTTCAAATTCTTCACCCATTGATGCCGATAACTGAATTAACTCACCAGTAACCGGGTGTTCAAAGCTCATCTCTTTCGCAACAAGTAATAAACGACTTAAGCTAAACCGCTCTCTAAACATCGTATTATGTTTACCATCACCATGAGTGGTATCACCAATAATAGGGTGATATATATGTTTCATATGTCGTCTCAACTGATGCTTCCGACCGGTTTCTGGGCTTAAAGATATTAATGAATATCGGGCGCTAGGATAGCGCCCAACAGCAATAGGTACTTCACCTTGCCATAATGTTTTAAAATGAGTTATCGCCTCTTGCGCAGGTTTATCTTGCTGTGCTTTTTTGTCTGACATTTTATCCAGCTCTTCTTTCAACGCATAATCAATAGTATCTTCGCTTAAGGTATAACCCCTAACCAAAGCAAGATATTTTTTGTTGATTGTTTTTTCAGTGAATTGCTGATTAAGTTTAGCGGCTATTTCAGAGGATAAAGCCATCATCAATACCCCCGATGTTGGTTTATCTAAACGGTGCACGGGATAGACATATTGACCAATTTGATCTCTGGTCATTTGCAGCGCAAATTGTGTTTCGTGCTTATCTATCATTGAACGATGCACTAATAATCTCGAAGGTTTATCAATAACAACTATGTGTTCATCTTGGTAAAGTATGGGTAACATCAAACTCTTCAATATTAAGCCTCAAGCATTTTTCTTATAAGTTTATAAGAATTAAACACAACTTACGGCTTTTCATTTTCTTAGTTAAATTGGCCGTTATACTCGCCAATCACTAGCTGCTTTTTGTTTATCTTGCCATCGCCACCATAGCATCATTATTAATCCAAAAACCGCACCACCAATATGGGCAAAATGGGCAATGTTGCCTATAGAATAACGGGTAGCGCCAAAAAACAAATCAGCACCAATCAAGATAGGCACAAAATAACGTGCTTTGATTGGCGCAGGTAAAAAGATCAGCGCGAGTTTTGCATCAGGGTAGGTGATCGCATACGCTATTAAAATGCCGTATATCGCGCCCGAAGCTCCCACTGCCGACGAGTGATATACGGAATAAAATTCGCTCAGCCTTTCCTCTGATATTTGAGCTAATACGTTATTGCTCACCCTACCGCTAGTTAACATCCTTTGGATCTCTTCAACCCCAACCCCAAGTAATACCAATTCATCATAAATTGAATTAAATTGAATATAATTCATCACACTGTAAATAAACGCAGCGCCGAGCCCGGATATAAAATAAAAGGTTAGAAATTTTTGTTTTCCCCACTTGTTCTCCAAAACCGTACCAAAGGCAAATAATGCGTACATGTTGAATAAAAGATGTGCAACACCGCCATGAAGAAACAAGTGGGTAAACGGCTGCCAAATAGCGAATTTTGGATTTTCAAAGAAATACAATGCAAAAATATCAGCCAGTTCTGTATTGGCAGTTAAAGCCAGTAGTAGAAAAATGACAATATTAATGCCGATTAAATAATTAACTGAATTTTTATTGATAGTCATTGAGAGTCTCTGATTATTTTAATCGATATACTAAAATGTAAAGGCGTCAGGTTTATTATATACACATCCCACCTATTTTAGCGCTTTCTTCCAATCACATTCAGTAATTTTTCAGAATTTAGCTTAGCGTAGGAGATTATAGAATCAGGGTGTGAGAATATCAAGGTATCAGAGTTTGACTCGATGCTAGAGCAAGTAACAATAAATTATAGAATCAATTTATTCTGTTCATAATTATTGTTTTACTGTTGAAGCGGCCAGCTATTTGGCACGATGAAGTATTTATTCAGACTGTAACAAAGGTCTTTTTGCTCTGATTCCAAAACCTTAAAATCCGAAATCAATAGTGGCCGATGATTATGCACAAAGTACTTTGAGAGCTTATTCAAAAGCGTAGCTCGATTATCTAACGCCTGCATCGTTCTAATGATTGGTGCCATCCAGTGGGGTTTATCAATAATTTGCCAGTAGACTGTATTTGGTAAATGTTCTTCAACATCCTCTATTTTTATCCAATAACCTTTATTATGCTCAGGATGGACCTTCTCTGGTGGCTGAATATTAATTCTTGAGGAGGTGGTTAAATTTTTTGAATTTACCGGATAAAATAAAGTTCCTAATAAACAAACTTGTGATTTTATTTCATCAATATTGAACTCTTTCAACATTTTTTTACCAGCGTTAGTTTCCGATAATTTTGATTGATGATTTAACATCTTATAATATTTTTTGTCCAAACGATCATTAGCATTAGGGCCGATCCAATGCTGCATTGATGATTTATCTGAAGTGATTTCGTCACACAGAGAGTCATCATTAAGTAATTGTGAAGGACATTTTTGATCTTGATTATCAAGACCCAAAAAATATTTTATAGCGACTTCTAAATGATAATATTCTTTATTGACTAAATTTTGATAGATGAAATCAAACTCACCAATAGTTAGGTTTATTTCAAACACCTGCAAGTTTTTTGCAACAAGCCGTACACCTTTATAGTTTAAAAAATAGAATTCCCACAAAGCTTCAAAATAGGGACCTAGCATTTTTAGATTTTTATGCGCCATAAAGTCCAATAGATCCCTCGGCGACTTATCTAATTCACATAACCACTTGTTACAAATTTCAAGTTCTTCAAATCCAAAATGAGTTGCTTGGATCAAAGGGGAGCTTTGAAAAAGCCATGCCAGATCTCGCACTATTTGTTCGGAATATAGATTAGGCATCATAAATGCTCACTTGGTTATTGGAGAAATAAGGGTTAGAGATCGTTCAGGATCAGAGCGGACACTAATTTCAACTACTATTGTTTGCTGAATAGAATCCTCTCGCTAGCGCCTTTTGTTGTAGCTTTGAAAGTTTACGAAGGGAAAATTTAGTACTAAAATACATACCCATTATAATTGATGCTAATTCGGGTATTGTTAGTTTCCTCCAATAACGAATCCATCTTTCTTCCATCGTTTGATAAAAGAATGCTTCCCAAGGAGTTACTTTATAGTAAAGCGCGCCTTCAACTGCACCCGCGATCATCTCAGCCAATATCACGGTACAGCAGGTGAGTAAGACCGCAAGAATAGAAAATTTTAAATGAATGCCTTTGCCTGCTTCTCGAATAACATAACCAATAACTACACCGGAGGAAATGGCTAATACAAGTCCAATAGCACTAGAAAAATAAGAGAACATTCCCCAAAGTGACGCACAGATGATCGTAGCAACTATTCCAAGTAATATTGCCACTAATAAGTTTTGTTCATTTTCTAATTGGTCAGCTAACTCTATTAGCTTTTCTTCTGATAGTTTTGTCATCTAATATTTAACTATTCTTTTTTTACTAACCTTAGTATCTTACTATGGATCAAATGGTCAGAACAATTTGATAGTAATATAGCGAAGTTTGAATTTCATCTGACACCCTTGGTCGGGAGTCATTTCCAATGCTTAGGAGTGCCGGTCTACTGTTGAGTTGCAGAGCACCAACTACAACGAGAGTAATATTAGTCTGCGATGTAGTTTTATTCCTTTTTCTTTATGATAAACATCTTCACTTGTTCATTTAATACTGACATCGGCACATTACCATTCCTTAATATAATCTCGTGAAAGTCTTTAATATTAAATTGCGTTCCGAGCTCTTTTTTCATCAATGTTCTCAATGCAAAAATTTCCAACGCACCAGAGTCATAGGCAGTTAACTGAGCAGGCATAGCCGCCATTCTATCTAACATGGTATCGGTATCTCTAGTGAAAGCCGCTCCCGACTCTCTTAAGAAATCGGAGACTTCATCATTTGACCAACCAAGCATATGCATTGCTGTATCGGCGACCATACCCCTAGCAGGCCAGGCCCTTCTTAATATTTTGGTAGAGTCATACTGATAAATACTGGCTTCTTCTGAAAGCGCTTCTGCATACCTAGCCCATCCTTCGGAAAAGGCGGAGTTAGAAAAAACACCTTCAATCTGGTGAAATTTTTCTTGTTCTTGAACCAGTGCGACTTGCATATGATGTCCGGGGTAACCTTCATGCACCGAAACCTTCTCTCCTGACGCAAAATTTTCTTTTTTGTAATCAGTTGGGTCATAACCGAACTTTGCCTTTCTCTCCGAGGTTCCAGAGATATAGTGAGCACTTCTTCCAGTGCCACGTTGATATTCTGGAATCGCTTCCACTATCATCTCTATGGATGGCACTTGATGAAAATAGTCCTTCATCTTTCCTTTTGACTTTTCCACCACTGATTCGAAGAAATGGTGCATTAATTCTGGACTAGAAAACTTTTGTGCTGGATCATTGCTAGCTTTGTTAACCGCCTCAGAGAACGAATTGACTGCGTAGATGCTCTTACCTAGCTGGATCACTTCTGCTTTATTGCCAATGACTGTTTTTAGTCCTAAATCAAAAACTTGCTGTGGAGTTCGTTTAAGTGAGGTATATGAACGATACATTGCCATATAACACTCTTTTCCTTTTGGAAGCGCATGTATACCTAATTCGATTCTTGCTTCTTTTAAGTAGGTTGTCGCAAGAAAGCTTGAATAGCGCTTAATCGCTGGAATCAATTTTTCCTCCAAAAGCGCCTTAAATGTCTTTTCAAATGAAGGATTGTTAGCTCTTGTCGCCAGCTTTAAGAACGGATGATCGTCAATCGCAATTTCGGTCAATCCATCAAGTTGCTCGATTAACCGGTTAACCACTCGTTTGGGTACAGAATAACCTTGTTTTAGCCCAAGAGTTAAATTCGAGATTTCTTGCTGATAGTAAATAGCGGCGTCTTGCCAGCGTTCAAGTGCATCATCTCGGTTCTGTTTAGTTTCTAACGGCTGCACATTGACTAAAAAATCAAGAAGTGAATGAGGTCCAAACATATGACTCACGCGCCAAAGCACTGCTTTACACACTCTGAGTTCTACATTTGTCTCTAGACTCTCTCTGAACTTAGCATAGAAAACCCTGGCTTTATTATCCTTTAATTTGCTTATGTCAAAACGATTCAATGCGTCGAGTATCTCATCTTCGGTTTCGGCAGTAGTCGCGTAACTCTCCGGAGAATTATTAAGAAATAGCTGATGGCGTTCTAGTTCTATATCTTCAAAATAAGCATAGGGTTGCGAATAAGCCAATGTGACTTCGGTATATTGATCAGCCAACTGTTTAAGTTGGGCGCTCCCATCTTTTGCTAGTGAATGATTTGATGATATAGAACTGGCAAGTAATGTAATAAGAACAATAGCTGATTTCATATTAGAACCTTTGTATTAGCATTAATTAGTTTGATAATATTTATCCTACTGATGGAGTCTTCTTTATCAAGTCTCGCAGTGTGCGCTTAATGCAAGATTTGACTCCGTCCACAGTGGTTGGGTATAATACCTTGTATATTTATTTCCTTAAATACTATTTTTTTCACTGTCAAAAACAGGCTTCTAAGCCCATTAACAGGCTTGATTTTTTATCTAAATCCTTATCATAAAAGGAATGTGATTAGTCCTAACGTCACAATTGCTTGTTTGAATAAACACAACGCTCTTGTGCGATATTGACCTAAACCGGGGTGTCTGATTTTAGTTCACAATCTTGTTCCTTAGAGTTTCAACATCTTCGTTGGCACAAGAATCAATAACTCTAACTCCGTTGATTATTTTTATATTTTTTAAAGTTAATATTTTATTTATTGTTAAATGAGCCTTGTATTTCGCGTATTTCGTTAACGGCTCAGTATTTTCACTCTGACAACCTCACTTGTCAATTTGATACTGCTTACTTACCCATAACAAACTTTATAGTACTCGCCAATATTTTTTGTAGCCCGCTAAGTGGGATGATAACAAAGTCATCGAATACCATTTCTGTCGGTTCGTCTATATCTTTAATTTTACTTTGTAGCAGTTTAATATGATTGACGCTCAAAGCTAAAGGAGATTCTTCTGGTTGATAGGTTGAACCAATTGGATAAAATTCTCCTGGGGTCATAGTCATTTCGATATGAGATCCTAAAACTGCTGAAACATCATCTTTCTCTGAAAAATTAGCTATTCTCTCTATGCTCGATTTAAAAATTGACCAATTCTTTACATAGATAGCTCCAGGATAAAGAGTATCGCCTGTTAATAACCATTTTGATTGTTCATCGTAAATGGCAATGCTTTCTTCTTGATGGCCAGGGATTTGAAATAATGTTAGTTTTCTTTCACCTAAATCAATAACTTTTTCCTCGTCTAAATTACCCGTAAAGCCAAGATCATTTATTAAGCCATCCGGTGATGGTTCAATAATAGTAATGTTTTTATATCCTCTAAATTGCTTATCACCCTCATGATGATCACCATGACTATGGGTATGTAAAACTAAAATATTCTGATCAGACATTTTAACAATACTATCTGATTTTGCATTAGCGCTTTTGTTTTCTATAATCGTTTTAATTGTTTTAAATAAAGAAAATAAATTCGCGTCTTCAGTTGCCCCCGTATCAATAATTGCAATCTTTTTACTACCAATAAATAGATAAATAAATGGCGCTTCATAACTGCTACATTTGCTCTGCCTAAGGATGTATGTCTTTGCATCAATAGATAGTACATCAATCTTCTTATCTCGATTACCATCACAATTTTCGGTGCCATGAATCCAATTTTTTTTATTAATTTCAGATGTTAAATCCAGTTGCTTATTACCTGTTTTATAATCGAGTGTTGAAGTTGAACTACAACCAAACATTAATAGACTAATACTTACTACAAATATTTTTTTCATATTTATTTTACCTTAAATTTAACCGGTTAGTTTATTGTCAGATCTGAAATTCTTTGCCTGAGAGATCTATTTTCAAAGGCGTTGATTGCCAACAAAAGACTATCCATTAAATCACTATCAATTTCATCAAACACACCTTCTATAGCCTTGGCTGCATTTTTATATATCTTATTAATTTTTATAATATCGCTTTTTCCATTAGCTGTAAGACAGATCATTTTTTGTCGTTGATCCTGCTGACCTTCAAGGCGCAATACAAGATCGAGCTTCTCCAAAGTTGAAATTCGCGAAGTAACTCTTTGATGAGAATAGTTTAATGCTTGGGCGATTGAGGTAATCGAACACTGATCATTTTCACTTAAATAAAGAATTAATGAAATATCGGTCACTGGCGTTTTAACATTACTTTCCTTTAACATAATAGTTGCATCATCAGATATAGAGTCTCTTAAACGAATTGCCATATTTGCTAAAAAAGCAGCCCGGTGTTTCAACTGATAGAAAAATGGTTTTATTGACATGGGCTTATATATTCAGGCTGCATATTTATACAACTTATTGTACAAACAATTGTATATCAATTCAAGCAATAAGGATCTGTAAACTGTAAACAAATGTAATAGATAGGGCTTTGGAAAAGGGGTTGCAGATCGACCTCTGTTCAGGCTGAATCGAGCCATCGATGAAAAACGAAAAAAGATGGCTTGTTTTACCAAGTAAAAACGGGAGTGTTACGTCGTTATTTGGCGCTTAAAAATATTCATGAAATTCCAGAGATTGGTGAAGCAGTATTTATGTTTAGTTGGTTACTTAAAATAAATTTTTATTGCGATTGAATTAATGCCCGTGACTATAAAACTATTTTTCTCACCGTTTAGTTTTTACTTACTAAAAATGTACCGAAAAATGCATGTTGCGTTGTTAGAAGAAGAGGAAAAGCTCGAAATGGCGAAAGCCAAATATAGAAAATCGAGAAAGTATTCGATTAAGAATACTAGGTGAGATAAGTGATGTTGTTCTTATCGATTTGAATAATATTAACACGCAATCTGGAATTTCGAGTTCATCTGAACTCATTGACATTATTAACTGAATCTTATTTTCATTTTTTTAACTTTTCATTAACATATTAATAACGCGACCTGACCCGTTTTTCTGTTACAGTGAGATCAAGAGGGGAACGATCAAAAGAATCCACCTTTATTAGAAGTGCTTAAAAAGCAGAAATGTGTGATTGTAAGACCCAACCCCATTTTTCTTCTAAGCCTCAAAAATATGACGCTTTCTCAGGAGTTAAGAATCAGCTCTAATATTGATAAAAAACCTCTCTAATAACGAATTTCAGTAAACTTTAATTTGTACTTAATTTCTTGAAAGAAAAAAATCGCTTTTCGATCTCTTCCCTTATCTTTCAAGTCAA
>JBLIBL010000032.1:0-35025 GCA_047633355.1 Polaribacter sp. | reverse complement strand
TTATATCACCACCACTCACGTTTGCAATGGCCGGTCCAGGACAGATACCGGTAATCCCCCAGCCTAATCCAAAAATTGCTGATCCAATAAAAAGCTTTGGAGTTAACTGATTGCTTTGATAGATATAAATCGCTTTACCAAAATATGAATGAGCTTTATTTCTTAACAACAACCAATAACTACTTCCAAAGATAACTAAAGCACCTATCATAACCAGCGCTAAACTCGGATCCCAGTGTCCAAATATATCTAAAAATGAAATCACCTTAGCAGGATTAACCATTTGCGAAACCATTAATCCCAAACCAAATAAAGTGCCGGATAATAGAGCGATGAAAAGTTTAATATATTTTTGCATAACAAATAATCACCAGGTTTAAGAAATAAAAGCGACAACAATCATAGCGACAATCATAAAAATAATCGTGGCTGAAATTGAACGTATAGATAATCTACCAATACCGCATATACCATGACCGCTGGTGCAACCATTACCCAAATTCGCGCCAAAACCAACTAAAAAAGCTCCTACAATCAGTTCCCACCATCCAAGATCGAGAGTATCAGGTAATTGACTTCCAAAATAATGACCGAGCAAAGGTCCCAATACAATGCCTAAAATAAATAACCAGCGCCATAATTTTTGTTGTCGCACTCGACTAATTGAGTCATTAACAATCCCCGAAATACCTGCAATTTGTCCTTTAAAAAACAAAAGTATGATCGCCGACAAACCAATAATTGCGCCGCCGATAAAGCTTGTTATGGGTGTAAATTCTGTCATTTCTAATATTAACCCTTTGTATTTTACGAGAATTCAAAAAGAGTCAAACTGTAAACCCTATTTTCAACATTATATATTAGTAATAATTAAATTAGCAATTTTAAATATAACCTATCCTATATAGACCATAATCCTTTGACAATAATATCTCTAGTCAGGTAATCCCTATGGTAGGCGTAATTAACAATCTATCTTTTTTGATATTTGCCATTGTGACCGTCTACTCGACCTCTTATAACATCGCAAAAGAATAGATTTAACCCACAATAAACCGATATAATTACGCTAAATTGTTACCCTTAGTTGTGAAAAATAAAAGTTTAAGGAATTAAAATGGGCAGAGCCTTTCAAAACCGTAAAGAATCAATGGCTAAAACCTCAGATACTAATGCTCGGGTTTATAGTAAATTTAGTCGTGAAATTTATGTTTGTGCAAAATCAGGTGGTTTTGATGTAGAAGGAAACCTGGCTTTACGAGGACTAATTGAGCGAGCTAAAAAAAGCCAAGTACCTAGTCATGTGATAGAAAAAGCCGTTGACAAAGCCAAAGGTGGTGGTGGTGAAGATTTTGCGGTAGCCCGCTATGAAGGTTATGGACCAAACAACTGCATGGTCATTATAGACTGCTTAACCGACAACCCAAATCGTACTTTTGGTGACGTTAGAGTCTGTTTTACTAAAACTAATTCCAAGCTCGGCACTCAGGGCAGTGTTGCTCATATGTTTGATCACAGTGCGATATTTGTGTTCAACGCGAAAATAGAAAATACTCTGCTAGATGATGAAGCCGTGCTAGAAATATTAATGATGGAAGATGTCAATGTCACCGATATTGAATTTGAGGGTGGCAAAATAACTGTATTTGCAGAAAACACAGAGTACTTCAAGGCGAAAAAAACATTAATGGATAATTATAAAGGGATCGACTTTGACATTGATGAAATTCAATTTGTTGCTAAATCAACGATACCTTCATCAGATATCGATATGGAGATATTCGATAAATTTATTGATATGCTTGACGAGTTGGATGACGTTCAAAATATTTTTCATAATGTTGAGATAGGCGAAGATCAATAGAGAAAAGAAATAAGGATCTAGTTAGCCAGTAATTGACTAATACTCTAACTTCATCAATATTTCAGCAAGATCAGGTTGCCAACCAAATTGCCCGAGTTTAACGCGATTATTTAAAACCACAACCTCTTCTTCCTGTAACAAACTCTTTTGACGCAAAGCATTTTTACTACCTTTTTCAAAAGCTAATTGTCCATTACTTCTTAATATTCTATACCAAGGAAGCTGTTGATCTTTTGCTGCTAGCCCTAAAGCTTTTCCAACTAAACGAGCTCTCCCAGGTAAACCAGCTAGGTCGGCGATTTGACCATAACTAGCGACTTTACCTTTAGGTACAGCAACAACAGATTTCCAAATTCTTTTAATTTTTTCGCTTGGCTCTTTCATTTCGGTTTGTTTCATCTCAATCGATTTCACTAATTAAAAAATCCGTAAGTCTTTGCTTAAATAAATAGCTCCTTTGTATTTTTGTTTAATCTTCTCAACCGTTTCTGATTTTTCAGAGATAGTTCGATTCATAAAATGACCTAAAACCAAATTCTTCGCTCTTGCTTTTTTAGCAACTTCTCCAATAACTGAAGGCTACATATGGAGAAACTTAGCGATTCTACCCGCATTCTCGGGAATCGCATTAAGAGCGACTAGCCATTCACTGTCTTTCGCTAAAAACACTAGATTACCACTGGAGCCATTCATATCACCACTAAAGCTAACTGAACAGTTTTTATAATCAACACGCCACCCAATGGCAGGAATTTCACCATGATTAACGTTTATAGCTGAAACGATTATTTTGTTAGTTAATTGAGTTTACCAAATTTTGGTTTTTATTTGGAAAGGATTTAGATTCAATCAAAAAGTCAGTTCAGGGCTGCTTATAAAGGTTATCCGAAAGGTAGAGATAAACGCTAGAAAACTTAGAGTTATTTCGATCATCAAATAATGCTTTAACAAACATATCAGTTGACGGAGAATTGCCACCTTATGAAGTCCTAAAACAGGCAATGGCCTCCCGATCCTAAAACCTGTAACCTCGTATTTTCACAAGTATTGTCACTTAAATTGGATGCATTGCAGTTAATTAGAAATAAAGCACTAATGAGTACAAAAATTGTACGCGCTATCAGTATAAAAATGTACATAAAGCTTCAAATTGACCACCATTTGATAAATTGTGTGACATTAAAGTCATAAATCCTATAAAGAGACTACAATAGTACACATACTTGAAATTTTTAGTATGTTAATATTTTTCATTAAAGCAAATTTTACACGCTTTTAACGACTTGAAATCAAGCTTTTTTAAAACTTTCTTAAGAAATATCGATAATATAAATGAAAATACTTATAGTCGACGACTCTATTACCGAAAGACAGATCCTCACAAGCTACCTTACAAAACTGGGGCATGAACCAGTTATTGCAGTAAATGGCTTGGTGGCTGTCAAACTTTTTAAGACAGAGATGCCAGATTTAGTCTTAATGGATGTGATCATGCCTGAAATGGATGGACACCAAGCAGCCAAAAGAATTCGCAAAGAAAACAAGTTATGGATCCCTATTATCTTTTTAAGCGGACGTATCGATCCTGACGATATTGCAAAAGGTATAGCGGCAGGTGGTGATGACTATCTAACTAAACCCGTTAACTTGAAAATATTAGAAGCTAAAATGATTGCGATGCAGAGAATCGCCCGAATGAAAAAAAAATTAGTCTCTGTTTCTGAAGAATTAAAATACGCAAATTCAGAATTAAAAAAATTAGTGAATATTGATGGTTTGACCGGATTAGCAAATCGTCGTTACTTGGATCAATATCTTAATATTGAGATTTCAAGAGCTGTTAGGAACCACCATCCAATTGCCATTATCATGTGTGACGTTGACCACTTCAAAAAATTTAATGATCAACATGGTCACTTGTTAGGCGATGATTGTTTAAAAGCCATAGCCAAAACATTAGAAAAAATTTGTCAGCGCAAATCCGATCTTGTCGCTCGATATGGAGGTGAAGAATTTGCAATCATATTGCCAAATACAAATATCGACGATGCTAAATTAGTCGCTGAATCAATAAGAAAAAGTGTAGAAGCTGTTTATATTAGTGACGACTCCAATAACAAACTAAAAGTCACTATTAGCTTAGGTGTGTATTCGGATAATCCTAATCATACTGAGAGTATTGAGATACTTTTAGCTAAGGCGGATTCAGCTTTATATGAAGCAAAAAAAGATGGTAGAAATAAGGCGCTCGTTTTCGATAATAGCTAAGTCATCCATATTAAATTGAAATCGCACTTAAACGAGCCTGTAAAAACTAAGTGCTCTCTTCTAACTCATTAGCTAACCGCTTTACCACTAACAATCCAAGCATGAATACCACCAGCCATATGTTTAGCATTGTTCAATCCTTTTTCAATCGCTCATTAACGACCTAATGCCGAGCGCTCGCCATGAGCACAAAAAAAATATTTCTTTTTCTGAGTTTAGAACGTGTGATGAATCTTCCAGATCTCTAAGTGGTATCAAAATAGATCCTGAAATTACCCCATCTTTATCGACTTCATCTTGATCTCTTAAATCAATTAATATTGTATTATTTAATGCTTTTAGCTACTCACAAGTTAGCACAAATTTATAATCAATATTTTTCTCCACATCATCACCAAAACCATGATTAAACAGTACTGCAATATCCAACAATTGAGGATCGGCAAGGTTTAGATTATCCATTATATCAATGATATTCTTGTCTGGTTTTACCTCCGTATCTTAGATTTTCCACACCAATAGTTGAAGTGTGCTTGCCTTTATAGTCATGAGCTGGCCAAACCCATGTATCGTCGGGTAAAGTAAATATTTTTTTATTAATGAATCGTATAATTCAACTGAAACACCATCTTAGAAATCCGTACGACCATCCCCACTAATAAATAAGTCTCCCTAGAACCTAAGATTGAATTCGAGTTTTCCAAGAAAAATAAGAATACTTAGCCGCCATTAATAACAAAGCGGAGTTTTCAAATAGAGCAACTATTTTTTAGTAGTATTGGCAATATCTTTATTTACATATCTCTCCAAACAATCCTAGTCAACTTAAACTACTCCCATAAATTGCGAACTTAAATTAGAACTTTCTAATATACTCTGTTAAAATCTATTCATTCGATAGTTTCAATTTAATTGAGAGCTAAAATGAGTCATATTAAGATAAAGTCATTCTTTGATGAAGTAACTTGTACAGTCACTTACATCGTTATTGATACCTTTTCAAACAAATGTTCTATTGTTGATCCAGTATTGGATTACAAGCAAAACTCTGGAAAAACTGAAACAAAATCAGCTGATATACTGATCCAGTTCATTCAATCAAATCAACTGGATTTAGAATGGATTATTGAAACCCACGCCCATGCAGATCATCTTTCTAGCGCACCCTACTTAAAAGACAAACTCGGTGGTAAAACAGCCATTGGTGAACACATCACCCAAGTACAGGAAATATTCAAAGGGGTCTTCAATCTAGAGAAAGAGTTTTTAGTCGATGGCAGTCAATTTGATCATTTACTAACAGATAATCAATCAATCAGTTTAGGTGAAAGCGAAATCAAAGTGATTCATACACCGGGACATACACCAGCTTGTGTTACTTTGGTGGTGGAAAATAATGCCATAGTTGGTGACACTTTATTCATGCCAGATATTGGTACCGCTCGTTGTGATTTTCCCGGTGGTGATGCAAAAAACCTTTACCAATCAATTCAAAGAATTTACGCTTTACCAGACCCAACAAAAGTATTTGTTGGGCATGATTATCAAAGTGCTAATAGAAATCATTTTGCATGGGAAACCACAATCAGCAGACAAAAAAACGAAAACATTCATATCAATCTAGCTATTTCGGAGAAAGAGTTTGTGAGTATTAGACAAGCTAGAGACTCTAACTTAGATGTTCCAAAGCTTATTTTACCATCCGTACAAGTTAACATTAGAGCAGGAAGTTTACCGGCTAAAGAAAGTAATGGGATTTCATATATGAAGATTCCTATAAATGCATTATAACTAATAGACTAATTAATTAGGTAGAGTAAAACCATGAATTTAAGCATATTTGCAATCCTAGGCGCTTGTGCGATAGGTCTAAGCCTTGGACTCTTAGGCTCAGGAGGTTCTATATTAACCGTACCCGTATTAGTTTATTTAGTAGACCAACCAGAAAAAATCGCTATTGCAGGCTCCTTAGTTATCGTAGGTTCCATTGCCTTGTTAGGAGCAGTCCCCTACATGAGACAAAAGTTGATCGACTGGAACACCGTATTAATGTTCGGCATACCAGGTATGGTAGGTACTTATCTCGGCGCTTGGCTCGCAACAGAGTACCTCAGCGGAATTCAGCAACTATCTATTTTTGCATTAGTAATGTTGTTAGCCAGTTATTTTATGCTCAAGCCTAAAAAAGATATCGCAGCAGAGTCTGATCATGAAAGACATATATTTAAAATTAGTCTTGATGGATTAATCGTTGGAATGATTACAGGAATTGTTGGTGTTGGTGGCGGTTTTTTAATTGTTCCTGCTTTGGTACTTCTAGGCGGGTTATCTATGAGAAGAGCGGTAGCTACTAGTTTAGTTATCATAGCTCTAAAGTCTTTCACCGGCTTTGCTAAGTACTGGGATGCTATCGCAAGCGACCCAAATATCCAATTAGATTGGAATGTAATTGGTATGATGATTGTGTTGGGAGGTCTTGGTAGCACATTGGGTAATAAAATAGCGAACAAAGTTCCACAAGATAAACTAAAGAGGGTTTTTGGCGGATTTTTGATTGTAATGGGGATTTATATTCTCGTAAAATCAATACCTAAGTTAATCTAAATAATAAAAGGATATTAAAAATGCAAATAAAACAAATTGAAGAAAACTTCAGCATATCAGAACAAATTGTATTAGAAGATATAAAAACTCTTTCAGATATTGGAATAAAGATACTAATCTGTAATCGTCCTGAAAGCGAAGAAGCTAATCAACTCAATAATGCAGAGGTCATTACAGAAGCCGAATCTCACGGCATTGAGTTTGTTCATATTCCATCAGCTGGAAGAGAAATACCTCAAGAATCATTAGCGTTATTTGTAAAAACACGCAAAGACTGTAATGGTAAGATGCACGCCTATTGTAGAACTGGCGCTCGCTCCTCAATATTTTGGGGATTAGCCCAAGCGATTGATTTACCTAGTCAAACGGTTATTGAAAACGCTCAAAAAGTAGGATTTGATTTAACAGGTGTTGAAACACAATTATTAGCTATTAACCAGATATCATCTATAACCACAAGCAGGTGAAACGACTTAAAAACCATTTCACCTTAAAATACGTAAAACCAAACAATACCTGAAAAGACTCACGGTTTTTTACAAACAATAGTGGTATGATTATTTATACCTGTTAATCAATATTAATTGGTGTAAAGCACTCTAGAAAGCGCAAGAGCAGATTTTTACCTGATTTAAAAATAAGAGACTATTTAAAATGATTAACAACTCCAAATTGGTATTCGCCCTAATTTTCACAATGGGTTTAACCGTCAATATGGCTAACGCAACGATCGTTCGATTTGAAACAAGCTTGGGGGATTTTGATGTTAACCTTTATGATGAAACTACCCCTCAGTCCGTCGCTAATTTCTTAACTTATGTTACAGCTGGCTCTTATGGAAATACGCTATTCCATCGCTCGATTAATGGTTTCATTTTGCAAGGTGGAGGGTTTACATATGACAATAGCTGGCCAGCAACTTCAATCCAAACAAATGCTACGGTTAATAACGAACCTATTTATTCCAATGTAAGAGGCACCATAGCCTACGCAAAACTAGGTGGGCAACCTGATAGTGCAACCAGTCAATGGTATTTTAATTTGACTAATAATAATAGTAATGATCCTAACAGTCTAGATAACCAAAATGGAGGCTTTACAGTTTTTGGAGAAGTGACAGGCGACGGAATGGCTATTATAGATTCAATTGTAGCTCTTAATACTTTTGATTTAAGTGGTGCATTTACCGACATACCGCTTCAAAACTATACTGAAGGCACAGATCCTAATGACACAAATATCATACTGATTACTAGTATTGAAGTGATTGATTCAGCGGTTAATACTGCCTCAGGACTTAATCCTACTGCAACTAACCGTTCAGAGTCATCGTCATCGTCATCTGGAGGAGGAGCGTTTAATCTTGTTATGATGATTTTGTTAGTTGCTTTTTCAAGGTTGAAAATTAATAAACGTATCTTTAAAAATTAGTGTTTCCGCTTCTTGGTTGGAGTTTCTTTTAAGGAACTCCAACTAACATTCCAAGGTGAAGTTAACCATAGTTTAAAAACTTGCCACATTGATAATTTTTGTTTCTTTGTAGAATTTACTAATACTTCACTTTTATTCATATGGTTAGGTTTTTCCTGCTTAGTTTCATTACCTAAATCTGTCACACCTTCATCTGTATCGATTTTTTGAATCTTCACTTGAAGTTTAATCTCTGACTCTAAAACAGGACTTACTATTTTAGTTGGCAACTCATCAATTTTTCCACGATTATCTAAATGCGTTAAGTTACCCTCCATCTCTTCTTTTATTTGGATAATACATTCTCTCATTTGCTCACTGATTAATTCATCTGCAATAATTTTTGACGAGTCTTTAATAATTTCAACAATATCTTTTCTAACCCGTTTAATGCACCTTTTTTCTTTTTGTTTAAGAGTCCGAATATGTTGATTAAGTTCAGCTTGAGGTATGGGAAGTCTAAATGGTGTAATGGCGACATTACGTCCCTTCAATATCAATCTAAGTCCAATGGATGTCTGTGTATGTCGTTTAAAATTGGATATTCTTGCAATAAATTCATTCACAGAGAATTCATTCGAATTGCTATTACTGGAACTAGTATTTAATTCTTCTGGTTCAACTTCAACTAATTGAATAATCTGCTCTAAATTTGCTTTTGTTACCTTTTCTATTTTTTCTAATTTCTGCAATAAATCAGTGACGGGGATATTACCTATTTTTTCTTTTAAAAGGTTAATATGTGACATCATTCTAGCAGGTACAGCCTGCGTTGTACTTGATGCTGCAGATAGCTCAAGCAGACTTTTTTGTTGCTTTTGAATACTGACGGTTATTTTTATTAGACTTTCTAACGCATGCCTTTTTTCAGAAAGGTTCTTTAAAGCATCAGTATTTTGTTGGTTGGAAGTCATAACCTTAGTATTCAATATTTAAGCGATATAATATAATTCTAGACCAATTAATGTGGCCTTGCTTACTTTAACCGCTACAAAACACACATGAAAATTAGAGATTAGAATACCCAAATAAGAAAAGCGCCTAGATTGATGTTTCTCTTGTTTTTTACAAGCGGGCTATTAACATTTAACGATTTGCAAAGGGGATTGGGACCACAACTTTCTAAAATCATTGGCTCCAATATAATGAGCAACATTTAAAACTCCCATCCGTGGGTGTCATCTTTGAATGCTTAAGACTCATCAAAAGTAAAACTTGGTTACTGGTATCAACGACAGAATGAATTGCTTCAGCAAGCATTGAACCGGATTTGGTGATATAGGAAGCCACAAATATCGCGATAGCAATCAGAAAGTTAGCTACAAGCGCAAAAAGTATCGATTTAGTCGTGTCTGCACCGTGAGATATTAGTGACTCCTAGTAAAATTGAAATATCCAGAATAAAAGGATGATTATTATTTTTGATGTAAATAAATATCACGTTTAGGATAGGGAATTTCGATTTCATTTTCAATGAACTTGTTATATACCGCTTCATTCAAGGAATCACTCACGCGCCCTCTTAATACTGGTTCAGTCACCCAAACCAAAAGTTCAAAGTTTAAACCAGAATCGCCAAAGGTTCTAAACCTTACCCTAGGAGATGGCTGTTGTTCAATATTATCTGCTTGCTCAGCAACATCAAGTAATGCCTTTCTTACCTTTGCAACAGACTCACCATAAGCAGCCGATACCTGTATTCTAATTCTATATTTTTTGTGTGGTCCAGCCGTTTCATTGGTAATTTTCGTATTACCCATTATTGCATTAGGAACGGTTATTTCAACATCATCACGAGTGAGTATTCTTGTACTTCTAATACCGATATGAGTCACTTCCCCTCTTTCCCCGGTATCTAAAACAATATAATCGCCAAGCTTATAAGGGCTATCCGCTAATATGAAAACACCTGCAAACAAATTTGCTAAAGTATCTTTAGCCGCAAAACTAAGCGCCAAACCCAAAATGCCCGCTGATGCAATCCATGCTGAAATGTTAATATTCCACGCTATCAGTACAAAATATAATCCCAACCCATAAAATATAATGGCCGCTAAATTATCAAATAAAGGTAAGGTATGCTTTTGAATAAGCTTAATTCTACCATTATTACCGCTGAGGTAATGAAGGATAAAGTGAGAACTATTAGTAATAAACCTTAGCCAATAAAATATTGCTAGGGTTAATAAAACGGAATCTAAAATAGGTATCTGATCGGAAAAAATCTGCAAACGAGCAAAAGCCAGTCGAAAACTTAATAGTAATATTGAAATTTTGATAGGTCGTTTTATTTTTTCAAAAAGGTGATCGTCGATAGGTGTCGAGGTTCGTTTAGTCGTATGTTTTTGAATACGAGTAATGAATAACATTATGATTTTTGCGAAGAAGAAACCTAAAAGATAAAGCAGAATAGCTTGAGCGATTCTGCTTTCCGCTATAAATGGTAGGTATTCTTGAATGAAACCGTCTTTATTAAAATAGTCTTGAAAGGTTGTTTGTAACCAATCCATTTAATACCCTAAGTTGTTATGAGTTAAACTAAGTTTATCAGTTTAAATCTTGGAAAGCTGAAATACAAAGCTGATAAATTCCATCAGGCATTAAGCCAAATATAATGAGTAATAAACAGTTTATACTTAATGCTATTTTTAAAGAGCGACTACTAGATACATTGGGGGTTTCATCGGATTCAACGAAAAACATTTCTTTTACTACTTTCAAATAGTAGACCAAACCGACTACAGAAAAAGCAATAGCTACAACGGCCTCCACAACAAACCCATTATCAATTAACACTCTAAAAATTTCTAGTTTTGGCCAAAAGCCAATGAAAGGTGGTATTCCAGCCATTGAAATCATCACTACGGTAAACATCAAAGCGTACCAGGGGTGAAAACGCCCCATACCTCTTAAGTCGGAAATTTGTTGATAGTCCTTATTGCCGCTACTGAGGAAAATAATAATCCCGAAGCCCGCCAATGTCATAATCGCATAAACAACAATATAAAACATTGATACAGCATAAGCATCTTCATTACCAACCGATAAACCCAATAAAAAATAGCCTATATGCGCAATTGCCGAGTAAGATAACATACGCTTTAAATTAGTTTGTACTAACGCGATGATATTACCTAATACGACAGATAATAAAGCAGCAATGGTCAACATAGGAGCCCAATCATTTGTATTCTCGCCAAAAGCGCCCATAAATATCCTAATTGTCATTCCAAACGCCGCTATCTTTGGCACACTGGATATATAGGCAGTAATTGAGCTTGGAGAACCGTGATAAATGTCAGGAAGCCACATGTGAAAAGGAACAGCTCCAAATTTAAACGCTACACCTACAATAATAAAGACTATGCCTAACTTCATCATTAGGTTGGCGTCATTGGTAGTTAAGTAAGTCGCAACGTCTGAAAAAATAATAGTTCCGGTTACTCCGTAAACTAAAGAGGTTCCATAAAGTAAAAAGCCAGAAGCAAGTCCGCCCATTACAAAATATTTTACCGCGGCTTCTGAAGCTAAATTAGAGTCTCTTTGCAAAGCGACTAATGCGTAAAGTGATAATGATAAAAGCTCTAATCCTAAATAGACTGTTAAAAAGCTATTAGAGGAAACCATTATCATCATGCCAAGTACGGAGAAAAGCGTTAACAAGTAATACTCGCCTCGCATTAGATTTCTTTCTCGAATAAAAGGTCTGGCATATAAGAGTGAAATAAAAGCCGTTACATATATTGCCAGTTTTAAAACAACTGCTAGTAGGTCAATCACCCAGTGTTTACTAAATGTAACTTCACTCGCAACATCTAGATTTTGCGCACTAATAAAAATTAAAACAATCAGAGATAATTGAGTTAAAATAAAAGTTAGTTTTCTTTCTTTATCTCTTTGGAAAAGATCGACAATAATAATGCAACATATAGCAATGATTAAAAATATTTCCGAGGCAATACTCGAATAGTTAATAGAATCAATCATTAGGAGCACATTCCTTCAGCAGAAAGTTTTGAAACCAAATTGCAATCAATCAAATGTTGTACGCTCGGTTGCATAATATCCAGCAAAGGAGCTGGCCATAATCCAAATAAAAGCACTAACAAAGCAAGACTAACTAAAACAATTTTTTCTCTTAAATCAATATCCTGCATCGCAGAAACTTTATCATTTTTAATATCGCCAAACATAACTCTTTTGAACATCCACAAAGTATATGCAGCGGCTAGGATTAACGTTAAACCGGCGACTGCTGCTATCCAAAAATTGACCTGAAAACTCGCCAGAATTACCATAAATTCGCCGACGAAACCGGAAGTTCCTGGTAAACCTGCGTTTGCCATAGAAAATAACATAAAGTACATTGCAAATTTCGGCATCACATTAACAACGCCGCCATAATCTCCGATTTCTCTTGAGTTCATTCGCTCGTAGAGAACCCCAATGCACAAGAACAGCGCTCCGGATATAAAGCCATGAGAAATCATTTGGATTAAAGCACCCTGAATTCCCATAACAGCGGCATCAACATGATTATTAGCAACCAATGAAAAGCTGATGAACAGACCAAGCGTTACAAAACCCATATGGGCGATAGAAGAATAAGCGATTAGTTTTTTCATGTCGGTTTGAGCTAGAGCAACAAAACCAATATAAGCGACGGAAATGAGTGATAATACAATCATAAAATTTGCCATTTCCATCGAGGCATCGGGAACGATTGGCAACATAAATCGTAGAAAGCCATAGGTTCCCATTTTCAACATAATTGCTGCTAAGATAACGCTACCACCTGTCGGCGCTTGAACGTGCGCATCTGGAAGCCAAGTGTGCACTGGCCACATAGGTACCTTTATGGCAAAGGCTATTAAAAAAGCAAAAAATAATAATTTTTGAGTTTCAGCATCAATCACTAAACTGTGCATGTCAAAAATATTAAAATTGATACCCGTTGTTTCACTACCCGTTTGAATACCTAAGTAAATGAGTGCTATTAGCAAAAAGACAGAACCAAAAAATGTATAGATAAAGAACTTGAGTGTTGCATAGATTCGATTTGGACCACCCCAAATACCTATTATTAAGAACATTGGGACTAACATCGCTTCCCATAGGACATAAAATAATATCGCATCAGTTGAGGCGAATACCCCATTCATCAATCCACACATGGTTAAAAATGCTGCTAAGTAATGAGAGACCCTTAGTTTAATTTTATTCCAACTAGAAATTATCACAATAACGGTCATTAACGATGTCAATACAATCAGTGGAAGAGAAATCCCATCAACTCCGAGTGAATAGCTTATATTTAACGAATCAATCCAAGATTCATCTTCTAAAAATTGTAAGTAGTATCTGCTCGAGTCAAACTCATTAAGTGTAATTAAACTCAAAATAAGAGTGACCATTGCCGTTATTAAAGCAATCCACTGGGTCGCCTGCTTATGCTTTTGACCCGTACCAAAAACAATAATGCCAGCACCAATAATGGGTAACCATATCAATAGACTAAGAATCGGAATATTATTTAGCATTTTATCTCTGTCTTTCCTTATATCTGACTCAAAAGAGCCTCTTTATAATCTTTTTTTAATTCTATCATTTACTTTTCTTACCGGATTCTGAGTCACATTGATGTAAACGTTAAAAAAATAGATACAGTTTGTTTCCAATAATATCTACATCAAACACAAGCTTACGACTCCGCCCCCTTTAAACAAATAACTGTTCTAATGATTAATCGCAGTCCAATATAACCAACCTAAAAGTGTCAGTAAACCCAGTACCATTACAAAAACATAATGATATAAATAACCGGTTTGTATATTGCGAATTTTTCCTGAAAGACTAGCAACTAGCCCTGCAGTTCCATTAACCATGATGCCGTCAATAATTCCTACATCAATCCATTTCCAGAAGCGCCGACCTAAGCCAACACCGCCCGCTGAAATATAGTTGATGTATATTTTATCAAAATAGTAATTATTTACTAATACATGATTAACTGGGCCTAAAAGCTTTTTTGTTGCGGTAGCTATTTCTGGCTTTTTCACAACAGCCATATAAGCGGTAAACACGCCAGCAATTGCAAGCCATAATGGCCAGTGAACAACAGAAGCTAATGCCAATGAAAACGGGTGTTGATAATGTTCAACAATTCCAGCAAGCGAATTATGTTGTTCTGCCACTTGTATTGCCCCATCAAAATACTCTCCAGACAATATACTAGGTGCTAATAAATATCCGATGAAAACTGATGGGATTGCTAATGCTACTAGAGGTCCCCAAACAACCACTGGAGGCTCTTCTAAATGGGATTTCGTTTCATCATTCATTCGTTCTTTGGTATGAAATACCATGAAAAATAACCTAAAACTATAAAGCGCCGTAAAAAACACGCCAATTAATACACAAAAATACGCGTAGCTTGATGCCGATAATTGAGAAAATTTGACAGCCTCAATAATCGCATCTTTAGAATAAAACCCTGAGAATAAAGGTGTACCAATTAATGCCAATGAGCCTATAAGCATTGTGATGTAAGTGATTGGCAAATATTTCTTTAGATTGCCCATTTTTCTCATATCTTGCTCGTGGTGCATGGCGATTATAACGGAGCCCGCGCCTAAAAATAATAAAGCTTTAAAAAAAGCATGAGTAACTAAATGAAAAATCGCAACTGAATATGCTGACGCGCCCAAAGCGACCACCATATAACCAAGTTGAGACAATGTTGAATAAGCGATAACTTTTTTAATATCATTTTGAATAACACCCAAAAAGCCCATAAACAACGCAGTTGTTCCACCGATTATTAATATAAAATTAAGGGCTATTTCTGACTGTTCAAATAATGGAGACATACGCGCCACCATAAAAACACCTGCAGTTACCATGGTTGCCGCGTGAATTAATGCGGATATAGGTGTGGGACCTTCCATTGAGTCAGGCAACCAAACATGAAGAGGTACTTGAGCTGATTTACCCATTGCTCCAATGAATAAACCAACGCATAAGAAAGTTGTGGCCGACCAAAATACTCCATCTGAAATTGGGATCAATAAATCAGTGTAGCCATTGTTAACTTGCTGAAAAACTTCTGCATAATCGAGCGTTCCAAAAACCATATATACGCCAGCAATACCTAACAGGAACCCAAAATCTCCTACACGGTTAACTAGAAATGCTTTTAAATTTGCAAAAATAGCGGTCGGTTTTTTGTACCAAAAACCAATCAATAAGTATGAAACCAATCCAACAGCTTCCCAGCCAAAAAACAATTGCATAAAGTTATTTGCCATAACCAACGTCAACATGGCAAAAGTAAACAGTGATATGTAAGAAAAGAAACGTTGATAGCCGGGGTCGTTTTTCATATAACCAACGGTATATATATGAACCATTAATGAAACAAAGGTAACTACAGACATCATGGTCGCAGTTAAATCATCAATCAAGAAACCGACGTGAATACTGAAGTTGCCGAACTGTGCCCATGTATACAAGTTATAATTTAATGGGGATGCTTGGTCGGTTAATTGTTCGATTGCAACACCAATAGATAAAACACACGACATAGCAACAGCGAAGATAGTGATACGATGTGCCCAAACCCGTGGCATATTTGAACCTGTAAGACCGACAACTAACGCTGCAAGCAGAGGTAGTAATACGATAACGAGTAATTGATTTTGAATCATCATAATAAGTCGATATTATCCTTTTAACTGATTAAACCTTTTAACTGATTAGGCCTTTTAGTTGATTTAGCCTTTTAGCTGATTAAGTTTTTCTACATCAATGGTTGCCTTATTTCTAAATAGAACAACAATAATCGCCAGACCAATCGCGGCTTCTGCAGCGGCAACAGTCAATATAAAAAATACAAAAATTTGCCCGGTGGTATCATTTAGAAAATGGGAGAATGCAATAAAATTTGTGTTTACAGCCAGCAGCATCAATTCGATACACATTAATAATGTAATCACATTTTTTCGATTGATAATGATTCCAGCGACGCTGATCGAAAATAAAATCGCGCTCAGGAGAAGATAGTCAGATAATCCAATCATTTAACCTCTCCGTCTTTTTCTGCTCGATTGCTTTTAGCATCTTCACTTTGGTCTCGCTTTGATTCATCAGTATAAATCTCGACATCCATTTTCAATATCTTTAAACGGTTATTCTTAGTTGCTGATAACTGTTCGCTTATCACTTGTGCTTTTCTATGTTTACGACCTCTAAAAGTTAATGCTATTGCTGAAATTATCGCAACTAGTAAAATAATCGCCGCAATCTCAAAGGCAATAACGTATTCGGTATAGAGTATTCTTCCTAACGCTTTAATGTTCGAATAACCTTCTGGATGTGGCTCAGGGACAGGGTACGCTTCATTACTAAAATCGCCATGAGTGATAAAAGAAAAAAGTAATCCGAAAAATGCGACTGAAATAATAATAGCTAAAGGTAATTTTTTAACAAACCCTTGTCTTAGTGCTGCGTAATCGACATCCATCATCATTACAACAAATAAAAGCAGAACCATTACTGCTCCAACATAGACAACAATAAGACTTAAAGCTAAAAACTCCGCTTCTAACAATAACCAAATTGCTGACGCACAGGCAAAGGTCAACACTAAAAATAAAGCCGCTTTTACTGAGTTTTTACTACTGATCACCATCAGTGCTGAAAAAATCAACCACGCGGCAAATGAATAAAAAACAATTACTTGAAAACTCATTTATTTTTTCTCAATTAAAATAATCATTAAACTTTTTAAATGCTAATACCAAAATTATTTTGTACTTATTTATCTGTGCTAATTATCTGTATTTGGCATCAGATTCAATATCTTCCGCCAATTGTGTTTCGTACACCTGACCAATTTCTAACAACTTTTCTTTGCTCATTATTTGTGCGCCTTGCTCTTCAAAATGATAATCAAATACCCGCGTTGTAACTATTGAATCGACCGGGCAAGACTCTTCACAAAAACCACAAAAAATACATTTAAACAAATCTATTTCGAACTTAGTGGTTCGCCTTGAATTATCACTTTCTCGAACTCCAGCATCAATCGTGATCGCTGCAGCAGGACAAACAGCTTCACACAGTTTACAAGCGATACATCTCTCTTCACCATTAGGGTAACTACGCAGCGCAAGCAAACCTCTGAATCTTGGTGATTGCGGTGTCCGCTCTTCGGGGTATTGGATCGTGATTTTTTTTCGGAACATGTTTCTTCCGGTCACAGACAGCCCTTTGAGTAGCTCTAAAAGCAAAAAACTATTTAAAAACTTTTTAATTTTTTCACTCATAATTTATTGGTATCTTTCCATACGGTAAAATAAATTTCTATTTTATTAAAATTTAATTAAATGGCCAAACATTTAGCTTGATCCAAATGGCTACGATAGGAAGCCAAACTAAAGTAACTGGTATAAATATTTTCCATCCTAATCGCATAACTTGGTCATAACGAAACCTTGGGAATGTTGCTCGTAGCCAAAATAACATAAAGAGGAAAAAGGATGCTTTAATTAATAGCCAAAATGTTCCGGGTATCCATGTGGTTAATTCATCAACAACGCCATAACCTTCAAGGGGAGATAACCAACCACCAAAGAATAAAATCGCGGTTAAAAATGAAACTAAAATCATGTTGGCGTATTCTGCTAAGAAAAATAGTGAAAATGCCATTCCACCATATTCAACATGAAAGCCTGCAACAATTTCCGACTCTCCTTCAGCCATATCAAACGGAGCACGATTCGTTTCCGCCACTCCAGATATCCAGTAAACAACTAATAGCGGGAACAAAGGTATCCAGTACCACTGTAGAAAGCCACCTGATTGAGCCATAACAATGTCACCTAAATTAGTAGACTGCGAGCACATTAACACGCCTACCAAAGCAAACCCCATTGCTAATTCATAAGAAACAATTTGAGCAGCCGATCGCATCGCACCTAAAAAAGCATATTTTGAATTTGAAGCCCAACCAGCGATAATAACGCCATAAACACCGATAGATGTCATTGCTAATATATAGAGTAATCCTAGGTCAACATCTGCCAAAACTAATCCTGCATCAAATGGAATGACGGCCCAAGCCGCAAAAGAAGGACCAATAAATAAAATAGGCGCGATCATAAATAAAACTTTGCTGGAGCCTTGAGGCACAACAATTTCTTTCATTATTAATTTTACAGTATCCGCAATCGGTTGTAACCAGCCCTTAGGCCCTACTCTATTTGGCCCCAATCTTAACTGCATATAACCTATCAATTTTCGCTCTGCATAGGTTGCATAAGCCACAGCTAAAACTAACGGCAAAATAATCATCACAATTTTTGCTAAAATCCAAAGCAGTGTCATCGCCCATTCAACTAGGTCGATCTCATTCATGTTGTCACCCTCGAGATACTAATATGGTGAGTGGATGCTTTAGACGTTTTTTGTAAAGCGCTTGCTCGTCTAACCATAGGATCAACACGATATAATCCAAGTGAATCTCTTTTAGTCTCTAACTCATTTGCAACTGTAAGCTTAGCTGGTGTTTTTCTAGTGACTTTCATTTCTCCTACTTGCTCAAACTTTTCTTTTAACTCATCACAAATTTGAACAGATGACTCATATTCAAAACCTTTCAGCTCTAATAGGTTGCCTAATACTCGCAAGACTTTCCATGCTGGCCTAGTTTCTCCTGGAGCGTTCACAGTTGAAGAAAATGACTGCCAACGACCTTCGATATTAATATAGGTTCCTGGTGTTTCGTAACATCCGGCAACAGGTAACATCACATTGGCATATTCAGAAATTCTACCATCACTATAGGAAGTTAATGCAACTACACATTCTGCATCTTTAAAACTTTGTAATGCTTTATCTGCCCATAGACTTTCAACATCTGGCTCACAATTATGAATTAAGTAACCTTTTAGTCCTTCTTGAATCATTTGTTTTGCATTTTTGCCGTTGGTGGCACGACCATTAACTTCAACATGGTTTGGAATTGCACCTGCCATTTTATTGCCTGCAGCGTTGCAACCTTGTGTCATATAACCCCATTTGGAGTCAGTCAATTCTGCAACTTGCTCTGCTAACCAGTTAATAATTTCCGCTTGCGGATGCTCTTGTGCATATACACCAACTAAAATACAACTATTTTCACCCTCAATTAAAGTTTGCGCAATTTGAGTATGTTCTTTTTTAAAACTTGTTTTTATCAACCACTCTTTTAAATCTGGCGGGAGAGAAAATGATTCACCTTTTAATTCAATAGCCGCCTTTAGCACACAAGCAAACTCTTGAGCCAATAAATGAGGCTCCGGCTGTATTTCGATACTTAGTCCAAAATTGTATTCTCCATCAAAAGGGTTGATGGCCATTGCATTACCAAACCCTGTCGACTTTCTAATTCTAAGCGTCGTTAATGGTTGCTCATGCCTTAAATCTCCAGCTACCAACAACGTAGCATCCATTCCGTCGAGCTCTTGCATTGGGAAATTTAATCCCGATCGAATATTTCCCATGCTATCACCAGAAAAATCTCTCCGACGTGTTCTAAAATCAATATTATCGCAACCTAAACCGCGTAACACTTTTTGCGCTAAATAACTTTCCTCAAGTGTAGAATTATTTCCAATTAGCGCTCCGAAAGCATCTCCGCTAGAGGCACCTATAATGCGTTTCATTTCATTTGCGGCAAAACTTAAGGCCGTTTGCCAATCTGTTTCTTGCCATATTCCATCTTTTTTAATTCTTGGTTTAAGTAGCCTCTCACCCTCCGTTAAAGCTTGGTAAGAAAAACGATCTCGATCTGAAAGCCAAACTTCATTAATTGATTCATTTTCTCTTGGTACCACGCGAATGATTTCATTGCGTCTTTGATGAATCGTTACATTTGATCCTAGACAATCGTGAGCCGCTATAGAAGCAGATTCTCTTAATTCCCAAGCTCTCGCTTTATAACGAGATGGCTTTGCCGTTAGTGCGCCCACAGGACACAAGTCAATTATATTGGCTGAAACTTCCGAATCCATAGTTGATTCAATATAAGTACCTATTTCAACATGTTCGCCACGGCCTGTCGCGCCCATCTCTCTTATGCCAACCACTTCCTGACCAAACCTGACACAACGCGTGCAATGGATACAACGTGTCATATCAGTCGCAATTAACGGTCCTAAATCCTGATCTTTGACAACTCGCTTACCTTCCGAATAACGGCTGACATCTTCTCCATACCCAATTGATAAATCTTGAAGCTCACACTCACCACCTTGATCACATACAGGACAATCAAGTGGATGATTTATTAATAAAAACTCCATGACTGATTTTTGCGCGTCTAATGCTCGAGCGGACTGAGTATTAACAACCATTCCATCAGCGACTGGCGTTGCACACGCAGGAACCGCTTTCGGAGAGCTAGACACTTCGACCATACACATTCGGCAATTAGCTGCTACAGATAATTTTTTGTGGTAACAAAACCTTGGAATATAAATATCCGCATCATCCGCCACTTCAATAATCATTGAACCGACGTCAGCTTCGATTTTTCTACCATCTATTTCTATGTTTACTTTGCCCATTCTATCTTCTATTTACCCTTTGACGAACGACTTGATTGCTTCAATTATAATTGTTTTTCTATGTTAATTATTCTGGTTTCTATTTTATTTAATCTTATTTTCTAGCTCATTTGTTTATTTCATGATGTTTTGACTGAACTTCTTTTATGCTCAATCATATACTCAAACTCATGTCTAAATACGCGTAAAAAGCCCTTAACCGGCATCGCAGCCGCATCACCAAATGCACAAATGGTTCGACCCATAATATTACCTGCAACGCGTTCTAAATTCTCTATATCTTCAGGTTTTCCTTCACCGGAATGTATACGCTTAATCACGCGATACATCCATCCAGTGCCTTCACGACAAGGAGAACATTGTCCGCAGGACTCTTCATAATAAAAGTGTGCAACGCGAGCGGCGAGTTCAACAATACAAGTTGACTCATCCATCACCATAACCGCGCCAGAACCAAGCATAGAACCAGCTTTTCCA
The DNA here is from genome assembly GCA_047633355.1 of Polaribacter sp. Lineage (GTDB taxonomy): Bacteria > Pseudomonadota > Gammaproteobacteria > Enterobacterales > Kangiellaceae. Next base: position 13,734 of record JBLIBL010000032.1, on the reverse strand, counting down.
ATCGCATCATAATCCATGGTGATCGCCATCATTTCTTCGGCGGTTAATATTGGTGACGAAGATCCTCCAGGGATAACTGCTTTTAATTTATTGCCACCTAAAACTCCGCCGGAGGTTTCCAATAATTCAGAAAACGGTGTGCCTAAATTAACCTCAAAATTACCTGGTTTATTAACATGTCCAGAAACCGAAAATATTTTTGTTCCGCCATTATTTGGCTTGCCTAAGTCTAAAAACCATTGCCCGCCATTTTCTAAAATAGCCGGTACAGAAGCGTAACTTTCAGTGTTGTTAACATTAGTTGGACGACCAAACACTCCGTAATTAGCGGGGAATGGGGGCTTAAATCGTGGTTGACCTTTTTTACCCTCTAAAGATTCAATTAAAGCAGTTTCTTCACCGCAAATATAAGCTCCACCACCTAAATGATTGTGTAATTCAAAATCAAAACCGCCTCCTAAAATATTTTCTCCAATATAATTTTTTTCTCTAGCTTCTTTCAGCGCTTGCTCCATGCGGTCAAAAGGTTCGTAAAATTCGCCTCGCATATAATTATAACCAACCGTTGCATTCATTACATATCCAGCAATTGCCATCCCTTCAATTAATTGGTGAGGATTGTAACGTAAAATATCTCGATCTTTAAAAGTTCCCGGCTCTCCTTCATCCGAATTACAGACTACATATTTTTGTCCAGGCATGTTCCTTGGCATAAAGCTCCACTTTAAACCCGTTGGGAAACCCGCACCTCCACGCCCTCGCAAAGATGATAACTTCAACTCATCAATAATTTTTTCAAAATCTAACTCGCCACTAGCAATTTTTTTTAAGCTAGAATATCCGCCAACTTTTTCATATGCCTCTAATGACCAAGGTGTATCTTGATCAAGCGTTCTAAAACAAACTTCATTCGCCATTGTCTGAACTCCTTAGCATTACTTGTTCCAGACTATACATCTTATTTTTATCCGGCTTAGCTTCTTTATTATTCTTTTTTTGCGATTCTATTTTTTTCTTTTTGGCTGGTTGTTCATCAATCACTTGTTCACTTTTCGTGGGTTCTTGAAGAGGCTTTTTAATCTGTATTTTTTTGGCAACAGTCTTTTTTACAGAGGCTTGTATTTGGCTTTTTTGAAAATCTTGTTCTATCTCTTTTTCAAACGACTCAAGTTCTTGTTCAATATTTTTTTCCGTCAATTTAGTTGGAGCGTGAGATGGCGTTAAATGCAATATCGGTTCAGGCACGATTTCTTTTTTCGTTCTACTTTTAGGCTTTTTCTTTATTTTTTCTTGGTCTTTATTTTCAATGTCTGTTTTCGATTCTGATAACTGAGTTGAAGCAATATTTGAAAGGATCTGATCAATTTTCTCAGGTGTTAGGTTTTCATGGTAAATTTTATCGACTTCTAACATAGGCGCTCCACCACAAGCCGCCATGCATTCAACTTCTTTGATGGAAAATAAGCCATCTTCAGTTGTTTCTCCTAGCTTGATGTTAAGTCTGTCTTCTAAATGTTTAACGACTTTATCTGAACCTCTCAAGGAGCAGGAAATATTAGTGCACACGGATAAAACATGTTTACCCATTTTTTTGAGATTAAACATCGAATAAAATGTAGCCACTTCATAAACAGCAACATGAGGTACATCTAAATACTCTGCCACTGCTTGCATCATTTCAGTGGTTAAATAATTACCATTGTATTCTTGTACTATTTTTAGCGTTGGCATTATCGGTGGACGTTTTCGATTGCCTGGGTACTTTTTAACCCAAACATCAATGTCCTCTATTTCAGAATCGGGGATCAGATCTTTTAAATGAAGAGATTTATCGTAATTAAAGTCAGTCATTAGCGGTCAATCTCCCCAAACACGACATCCATAGTGCCAATAATTGTTACTACGTCTGCAAGCATATGACCTTTAGCCATTTCATTCATCGCCGCCATGTGTGGAAATCCGGGCGCTCTAATTTTTACTCGATAGGGCTTATTTGCCCCATCGGACACCATATAAATTCCAAATTCACCTTTTGGATGTTCCACTGCTGCGTAAGCTTCACCTTCAGGAACACAATATCCTTCTGTAAAGTGTTTAAAGTGATGAATTAACGATTCCATATTCTCTTTTACATCGGCTCTACTCGGTGGTGTAATTTTATGATCTCGGTGAATAACCGGTCCTTCATTTTCTCGTAGCCAACTAATACATTGTTTAATAATTCGATTTGATTGACGCATTTCTTCAACACGAACCAGATAACGATCATAACTGTCGCCATTTCTACCGACAGGAACATCAAAATCCATTTTATCGTACACTTCGTAAGGCTGTTTTTTTCTGAGATCCCATGCGATCCCAGAACCTCGAAGCATGGGGCCGGTTAGCCCCATTTGAAAAGCTCTTTCTGGAGAAACCACGCCAATTCCAACTAAACGTTGTTTCCAAATTCTATTTTCAGTTAACAAAGATTCATACTCATCAACGGAATGCACAAATTGATTTGTGAAATCCTCTAAAAAATCAAGTAAAGAACCTTGTCTATTTTCATTCAACTCTGCTAATTTTTTTTCATTGCGCCATGGCGATTTATCATATTGGGGCATAGTATCTGGCAGATCGCGATAAACACCACCGGGTCTAAAATAAGTTGCATGCATTCGTGTACCAGAAACCGCTTCATATGCATCCATTAGAGGTTCACGATCTCTAAAACAATAGAGAAACATTGTCATTGCACCAACATCTAAACCATGTGCGCCAAGCCACATTAGATGATTTAATATTCGAGTAATTTCAGAAAACATGACTCGGATATACTGCGCTCGAATTGGCGCTTTTATTCCTAATAGTTTTTCGATAGCTAGTACGTAGGCATGCTCATTACACATCATTGATACGTAATCTAAGCGATCCATATAACCAATACTTTGATTATATGGTTTAATTTCTGTTAATTTTTCAGTGCCTCTATGCAATAAACCGATATGAGGATCAGCTCTTTCAATTACTTCGCCATCTAGTTCAAGGATCATACGAAGTACACCATGCGCCGCAGGATGTTGAGGTCCAAAATTTAAGGTGTAATGTTCTATTTCAGCCATAAAATTTTCTTTATTTAAATCGTTCTTTAGATTAATTTTACTATTTACTTAATATTTTTACTTAGTGCTTTTAATTGACACTCTTAATTAACATTCTCGATTGCCACTCTTATATTACTTGTTTCTATAAACTTATCGAATGACTCTTGGCACCAATATTCTTTCTTCTATTGTCACCGGTTCGTAAATACACTGGCCCGATTCCTCATCAAAACGCATTTCAAGCTCGCCAATAACAGGAAAGTCCTTACGGAATGGATGACCAATAAATCCGTAATCTGTCAAGATTCGTCTCAAATCAGGATGACCTTCAAATAACAAACCAAATAAATCAAACGCTTCACGCTCAAACCAGTTTGCAGTGCTCCATAAAGCAACCACGCTAGGAAGCCGCATGCTATCTTCTTCGACAAATGTTTTTAATCTAATTCTATGATTCAAAGTGACCGATAATAAGTGGTAAACAACTGCAAATCTTGGTTTAATCCAAGTTGCAGGAGCTTTTTTGTGTGTATTTCTGCCCCTTTCAAAACCAGAAGATGTGGCACCTTCAGTGGACCATTCAGCTTGCCCGTATGTAAGGTAATCAACACCAGCAATGTCAATCAATTGTTCAAATTGAAAATCGTCATGATCTCTTAGCATTTTAAGCACATCAATCAAGCTCTCAATCGAAACCTCTAAAGTCAATTCATCAGATGAATGAGTTGATTGGAATACATCACTCGACTCAATTTGTTCGCTTAAATGCTCTTCAACTAAGTTTTTTAGATTGGCTATTTTTGAATCAATACCTGTAGCCATTTAATTAGACCTTTCTCATAATGGTATTAGTTCTTTTAATTTTCTTTTGAAGCTGTATTACGCCGTACATTAGTGCTTCAGCGGTTGGAGGACATCCTGGTACGTAGATATCAACGGGAACAATTCGATCACAACCTCTTACCACAGCATAAGAATAGTGATAATAACCACCACCATTGGCGCAAGAACCCATAGAAATAACCCATTTAGGTTCTGGCATTTGGTCATAAACACGGCGTAACGCTGGCGCCATTTTATTGGTTAAAGTTCCAGCAACAATCATCACATCAGACTGTCGAGGACTCGGTCTAAAAACTACGCCAAATCGGTCAAAATCATAACGTGAAGCGCCTGCTTGCATCATTTCAACAGCACAACAAGCTAATCCAAAGGTCATTGGCCACATCGAACCTGTTCTTGCCCAATTGACTAAGGTATCGATTCCAGTGACTAAGTAACCTTTACCCGATTGTTTTACACCGCCCGCTTGTTCATTAAGCGCTCGTTCAATATCTGGAAGCGTTGGAGGAACTAACTTGGTGGTATCGACTCTGATATCTATTCCCACTCTAAGGCTCCTTTTTTCCATTCATAAATAAATCCGACGACTAATAATCCTAAAAACATCCCCATAGCACCTATCGCAAACCAGCTTAGCTCTTGAAAAACAACAGCCCAAGGAAATAGAAAGGCGACTTCTAAGTCAAAAATGATAAATAAAATAGCGACTAAATAAAAGCGAATATCAAATTTTTGGCGTGCATCATCAAAAGCATCAAAGCCACATTCAAACGGAAGCGTTTTATCATGGTTTTCTTTACTCGGCGATGCAAGAAAGCCAGCAAGTTCTAGAAATGCGCCAAAGGCAAGGCCTATAGCGATGAAAACGAGTATCGGTAGATAATTCTCTAACATGATTTATCCTACAAAAGCCTTTTTGTTGGTTGAATCTTTGGGTTGTATTGTCAATTATTAGATTTTGATTATAGACAATAATCTAATACTAATGGCTAAAAGCTATGCTTGTCACTCATAAAAAGCAAAAATATTGATTTGAGCGCTATGATTGATTAAAAACTAAGCAAAAGATAACCAACTTAAAGAACGTGAATAAAACTAGATATTGATTTAAACACCATTATTTAAGCAGTCTTAACGGATTAATAGACTATCCAAAAAGAGCTTATATTGTCATTTGACCGATTAGTATTAATCTGTTGATATTAAGCTAATTCAAAAAAACCATGCACTGCACCAAAATTGATGTTGTTATTATTTATACTTTTTGGTAATGAGATATTTTAATAAAACATCATGTAATATTTATTTCTATTGGCGTAGAAGTAAGCTCGCTAAAACTTCAATATTATTATAATTGTAGAGTATATATTTCATGCTGGTTTTTATTCTGGGTAAAATCTAGTAGTGCAATAACTATTGGCGCTTTCGAGAAAAATAAGATGATACGAAAAAAAACAAACTAATCGAGATAATACAATAAATACCTAAATAACCATGACGTCTATAAAATGTATCATAGCCATCCAATGATATCGAAAACCTTAATGTATCTTGAGTGTGACGCGCAATCTGAGCTAACTGTTTACCTTTTGCATCAACAACTGCGGTTATCCCATCGTTAGTAGAGCGAATTAGAGGAAGCCCCAATTCTAAGGCTCTCATTCGTGCCATCTGCATATGTTGATAAGGCCCTAAAGAGTCGCCAAACCATGCATCATTACTGACAGTGACAATCAGTTTAGCTTTGTTTGACTTTTTATCGGCTTGTTTCAACATACTTTGCAAAATATTGGGATAAGCAATCTCATAACAAATTGCAGGAATCACATCATAATGCTCAAAAGACATAGCGGGTTGATCTGAGCTACCTTGTATAAAATTTGACATAGGCAAATCAAAGAAATCAATTACACCTCTTAAAACTTTCCCCAAAGGTACATACTCTCCAAATGGGACCAAAACTTGTTTATGGTAAGTTTGCGGAGAGCTACCTATTGCACTAAAACCAACATAACTCACCTTATTTTTTTTGTCATAAATAGGTAAACCAGCAAGCAAATCTGATTGAAAAGGTTTTAATTGTCGTTCCAAATCAGAAAAAATATCGTTCACTTGATGCTTATATGCAGGAATTGCTCCTTCTGGCCAAACAATTAAATCAGCATCCCAATTACTCTCCGTTTGTTGATATAAAGTATCAATAATTTCAGAAAAAAATTCTCTTTTCCACTTTTTTTCTTGGCTAATATTTGGTTGAACTAAAGCGACCTCTAAATTAGATTTTTCATGGCTAACTATTTTAAGAGGTTTAATTAAATAACTCAACAACGGAAAGCTTGCGATGAGCAAAAACATTATTACTAATTTATTACGAGCGGATTTTAAAAAGGATTGTTGTGTTGGTTCAACCGATTGATTAATTCTATGTAAAGTAAATAAGTGATTAATTAATAATATCGAAACACTAATAATTGCAAGCATAAACCAGCCAACACCATAAACGCCAAACCATGTAGCAAGCGATGAAAGTGGTCCATCCATTTGACTGTAACCTGCCAACAACCATGGAAAGCCATTAAATAAAGTGGAAAGAACAAATTCAGATGCAAGCCAAGCGAAAGGTATAATTAAAATAAGAAATGATTTTCCACATAATGAAACTAAATGATGAATTAGGTACGCAAAACCAACTTTCACCAACGTCAATACCAGAATGAATATGGCGGTAATCAATACCGCTAAAGGTAAAATAGCGTTTCCAAACTCGTGGATACTAACATATACCCAGCTAGCGCCTACACCATAAGCCCCTATACCCCAAAAAAAACAGGTTGAAACAATTGACTTTCTCACCGCCGTTTTTTCTTCACTATTAGGTAAGTAATGATTAGATTGATAAACATCAATAATTAAATAAACTAAAAGCGCTAAAGATAAAACTGAAGCAGGCCAAATATCGATAGGTGAAAAACCTAAAGGGTACAATGCACCAATCAAAACTCTAATCAAAGAATGATTAAGGAAATGTTTTAATTTATTTTCCAGTGGCATTTTCAGAGCGTTCAAATTTATGTTCCGGTCTTTCTGATGATCTTATTGGCGACATTTATTCTAGCCACTCGAATTATTTTGATTTTACGTGTATCGGCTGCCACAATTTCAAATTTAAAGTTATCAATCTCAATGCCTTCATCCTTTACTGGCACATGACCAAACGCTTGTAACAAAATTCCTCCAATCGTTTCATATTCTTCATCATTTAACTGGCTAGAGAAATAGTCATTAAATTCTTCTATTTCCGTAATGCCTTTTAAAATATATTCATTTTCTGCAACCTTTTGAATACCATCTTCATCACCTTCTAGATCATATTCATCTTCGATCTCACCAACAATTTGCTCTAATACATCCTCAATGGTTACTAAACCGCCAACGCAACCATATTCATCAACAACAATAGCCATGTGATTATGGTTAGTTCTAAATTCCTTTAGCAATGTATCTAAGCGTTTACTTTCTGGAATAATCGCTGCTGGGCGTAAAAAGTCTTTAATCGCAAATTTTGCAGGTTTGCTTTTTCCTTTTTGTGCATTGGAAATTTCGGCACTAAACTGCAATAAATCTTTTGCCAAAATGATCCCTTCTATATCGTCACGATTATCTCCAACTACCGGAAATCGAGAATGTCCAGATTCAACAATATTGTTAATCATTTCGTCAAAACCCATTTCATCATTAACCACGACCATTTGTGGCCTTGCAATCATAATATCTCGCGCTTGAAGTTCTGATATATGAATAACGCCTTCCATCATTGCAAGTAGTTCTGGATTAATCAAAGAATTTTCTTCAGCTGACTTTAATACTGAAATCAGATCTTGTCGGTCTTGAGGAGTTTCCCGAAATAGATGTGCAAAACCACCCATCCATTTTGAGAACATACTTTTGAAAGAAGCTTTTGAAACTGTAGATGCTTCGGAATTTGAGTTTATCGAGGGAGGTTTGTCGCCACTCATTTATTAATGTTCTCTTTTGCTAAAAACAACTCAAGTTTAGCAAACTAAAGGCTTAGAAGGAATTTTATTTTAACTCAGCCCGCACTCAATTTGCAATATTAGTAATCTTTACTCAGCATATCTCAGTAAAAGGCATAGCAGATCAAACCAACCTGTTAGCGCTAAACGTTGCAATTGAATCCGCCAGATCAGGTGAACAAGGCCCGGATTCGCAGTCGTTGTAGATGAAGTCCGAGCTTTAGCCATTAAGACTCAAGAGTCGACTGGACAAATATCAGATATATTAGAAAACCTTAAATCCGATGCTGACGAAGCAAGAGACGTTATGTCACAAGGATAGGTTCTTGCAGGAAAAGTGTTAACGGGTCTCTTACGGTTAGTGAAGTGTTAGATAACATTATTCAGGGCATTTCAGGTATCGCCGATCTAAATTATCAAATTGCGTCATCGACTGGTGAGCAGAGTACAGCGGTTGGTGAAGCCGTTGAAAATGTAGAGCAAATTAATAACATTAGTGGCGAAAACCTTAAGGCTTCAGAATTAATCACTAAGACAAATGATTCGCTAGATGACCTATCGCATAAATTACAGGATGCTCTTTCTCAATTTAAGATTTAAAGTTAATTTAAAGTTTCAGGTCAAATAAATGCTCTACTATTTTTTATCAAAAAATTCAATTAGAAAGCAAATTTGCATTATTTTTTTACTTTACTAAGCTCAAAGTTCAAAGTTCAAAGATACACAAAAACCAATCATTAAAATTTATTAAAAAGATGAGGAATAACCAATGTATAAGCTTATAAAAAACATGTCCATTTGTGGCGTCTGTTTGCTGCCACTTTCAACTATTGCAGAGTCGAATACTGTTTATGGCGATTTTCGTTTTTCCTTTAACAGCATCGATAACGGCACAACAAGCACCATAAGCGGTAACAACAATGCAACTCGTTTAGGTATGAAAGGCGATATTGGTAAAAAGGAAGGAATAACGGCTTTTTATCATTTACAGTATGGTGCAAATGTTGATGCTGCTGGAGGAAGTGCATTCAGTCAACGATTCTTTTTTGCTGGAATTAAAGGTGGCTTTGGTAAATTAGTTTATGGTCGAACATCAACACCATATAAAATGGCAGGCTTAAAACTTGATCCTTTTTATGATACATCGGCAGGTAGCGGATTAGGCGGTTCAAATTATGGGCTTTCACCAACTACCAACGGTTGGTCCGATAATACAATTGCATACTCAACCCCAAAATTAGGAGCTTTTTCACTTAACGCTAGCACTTATTTAGATGACACAGATGCCAATGAGCATGACATCAACCTAGGTGTGAAATACGCGCAAAATAGTTTTACTGGTGGCATCCAATATATGAGTGCAGGTGATACCGGTATAGTCGCAAAAAGCATCGCAGATTCAACGTCAATAAGAGTTCACGCTACCTATAAAATGGCCGCATGGAACATAACTGCATCGGTTGAAACGATCGATACTAACGCGACAGACTCTCATCAATACGCTTATTTATCTGCTACCTTACAAGCATCTGATGATATGAAATGGGCTGCCTCTTATGGCTCAGTTAGCGAAGTAAGCGCAGAAGCCGATGGCACTGGGATTACTTTTGGAGGATTTTATAAGTTATTAGATAAGACAACTGTTTACGCTTTGTATAGTAGCAAAAGTTCTGATGATTACTCCGTTCCCGCGTATAACGCCAACTCATCAAAACAACTTGGTTTGTTTGATAGGGATGTTTTTAGTATTGGGGTTAGCCATAAGTTTTCTCTTACGCTTTAATTTATTTAACAAGCTCTCTTTTAAATCAAAAGAGAGCTTGTTTCTTTTTCTTATATTTTGAATATTAAAAAATTAATTAACATCACTCATCGTCATCAAAGAAGTATTCCCTCCAGCTGCCGTTGTATCAATACTAATTGTTTTTTCAGTGACTAACCGGTGGTAAAGGTTATCAATGTTTAATTCACAGATGACCGGCAATATCTCGCCTTCTCGTTGTGCAATTTTTTGAGTTAAATAGCCTTGCCAATCGCTTTTTATATCAACAATAGATCCTGCTAAATATTTAGAAGACATTACACTACTAAGATTATCTAGTGGAAGTACACTGAATATTTTGTCATTTAATCCAATTTCATTCATTAAAGTTAAAAACAATTCAGTTAGTTTTTCTTGAATACGCTGGCTTTTATTTTCTTCCACAATTGCGACCATAGTATTACCTGCCGTTAAGGTAGCGATAAAGCTAAGTAACCAGTTCTCCGTACTCATACTCTCTTCAAACAAACTCATTATCACACCGCGAGGTTCAAATGAAAGACTATTTGATTCGCCGGTAGGTCCCGGTAATTCAATCGATTTTGACAAAACATTTTCAATCTTCATTAGCAAATGGTGTGCTTTTGTAATTGTTTTTCCTAGCATCGGAAAAAGTTCGATGACTGATTGGTTGGTCGATAGGTGCGCCAAAAGTTGCCTCATAACGGACACACGGTTGGCAACTGGCTCATAACGCCACTCATTAAAGCCCCGATCTAAAGCAGAAAGCTGCTTCTCAATTTGCTCTCTATCGTTATCACTATCTTTAGCACTGCTAAGCGTCGCTAAATTGTTTTTTTCTTCTAATTGTTCATGGCTTAATATTTTTGTTTGTGGTCTTTCTGTATCTGACACTAACCGAGTCAAGTAGTTAGGGCCTCCCGCTTTAGGCCCTGTACCTGAAAGGCCGCGTCCGCCAAAAGGTTGAACACCGACAATTGCGCCAATCATATTACGATTAACGTAAATATTTCCGGCTACAGAGCGCTCAGCCAAATAGCGACACTTCTCTCCAATTCTAGAATGAATCCCCATGGTTAAACCAAACCTTGTATTTTTAATTTGTGTCATGACATTTTCTAATTCATTTGGTTTAAATCGAATGACATGCACACAAGGACCAAAAATTTCTCGCTCTAAAACTGATAGATCTTTTATTTCATAAAGGCGAGGTGCAAAAAATGTACTGCTATTTGTATTACTTGAACTAGCCTCATCAATATCACACTGATACAATAATTTTCCTTTATTTTTCATTTGTTCAGCGTGTTCTTGCAAACTTGTTAACGCTTTAAAGTCGATGACAGGGCCGACATCGGTACTCATTTTTGAAGGGTCACCCACCTTTAATTCTTTCATTGCGCCAACAATCATTTTAATCACTTTATCTGCAATACCATCTTGAACAAAAAGTACTCTCATCGCGGAGCACCTTTGACCCGCGCTTTGAAAACCTGACGCTATCACATCATCAACCACTTGCTCCGGCAGTGCGGTTGAATCAACAATCATACAATTTTGACCGCCTGTTTCTGCAATTAATGGGATGGGAGAGCCACCACGCTCAGCTAAAGTTTTTGCCATCCAGCTTCCTACCTCTGTAGAACCTGTAAACATAACTGCTTTGATTCTTTCATCAGGCACTATAATTTTTCCAACTTGACTACCGCGCGCTTGAAGAAGTGAGACTACTCCCTCAGGCATTCCACATTCCACCAACAACTCAACAGCACGCACCGCCACTAAAGAAGTTTGCTCCGCAGGTTTTGCAACAACAGTATTTCCACATGCAATAGCTGCCGAGACTTGACCTAAAAAGATCGCAAGAGGGAAATTCCAAGGGCTAATACAAAGCACAACGCCTAAAGGTTTTAGCGGACTTAAAGATGAACCCTGCATCATGTTTTTAGATTGGTTTGCATAATAACGACAAAAATCTACTGCCTCTCTCACTTCAGCAACGCTATCTTGTGCCGTTTTACCGGCTTCTTTAATACAGATCGCCATCAATTCATCTATGTTTTTTTCGAGAGAGTCAGCCATTTTATTTAGTAGATCGGCACGGACATTCACCGAAGTTTGCGACCAAGAATGAAATGATTTTTGTGCAATGTTCAGTTTATCAAGCATCGCTTGTTCATCATCTTTTTGTAAAATCGCTAAAATTTCAGAATGGTCAGCAGGATTGATGACAGTTAAATGTTTTGAATCGACCGCTTGCTTTTGTTTGCCTAATGACGCAATCGACTCCATCCATTTATCGAGATTCGATTCTAATGAAACCAATCGATTACAATCAGTTAAATCTAGCCCTATTGAGTTCTTTCTCATTGTTCCATATAAATTTGCAGGCAATGCAATCTGAGAATTACGTTTATCTTCCCAAAGCGTCACCGTTTCAAATGGATCAACAAGTAAGGATTCAACCGAAATTTTTTCATCAACAATGTTGTTAACGAATGAGCTGTTTGCGCCATTTTCTAAAAGACGTCTGACTAAATAGGCAAGCAGATCAACATGCGCTCCGACTGGCGCATAAACTCGGCAAGCCATGCCTTCACCGTTAACGACTTGATCAAACAACGACTCACCCATTCCATGTAACCTTTGAAACTCAAATCCACGATGCTTATTGCCAGCGGCTTTATAAAACTGAGTATCAGCATTCATTTCCAAAATCGTTGAAACTGTATAAGCATTATGTGAGGCAAATTGAGGATAGATATTTTCTCGAAATTCTAATAATTTTTTCGCGCACGCTTGGTACGAAACATCGGTAGAAGCCTTACGGGAAAAAACAGGGAAACCTTCAAACCCTTCGGCTTGGCTATTTTTAATTTCCGTATCCCAATAAGCACCTTTTACAAGCCGCACCATCATTTTTCGTTTAGCCGACTGAGTTAATTCATTGATCCAATCAATGACATAAATTGCGCGTTTTTGATAAGCCTGAACAGCCATTCCAAAACCTTGCCAATCACCTAAATCAGGATCACTAAAAACAGCTTGAATAACATCTAAAGAAATATCTAATCGGTCAGCTTCCTCTGCATCAACGGTGAAACCTATATCAAACTTTTTTGCTTCCATCGCCAATGTTTTGAGTCTCGGTACTAGCTCATTCATGACTCGATCATAATGAGTAAATTCATAACGCGGGTGAAGAGCAGAAAGTTTAATAGAAATCCCAGGACTATTGATTGGCCCACGTCCTTTCGACGCTTCACCGATGGCTTGAATCGCGTCCATATAACTATCAAAATATTTATCCGCGTCTTCCATTGTTCGAGCGCCTTCACCTAACATATCATAAGAATAGGTGTAGCCTTTTGCTTCCATGACTTTTGCACGTTTAAGTGCTTTATTGATGGTCACACCCATCACAAACTGAGATCCCATTAATTCCATTGATCGACGGACTGCCGTTCGAATAACCGGCTCGCCTAATCTACCGACCATTTTTTTCATAGTGCCAAACTGATCCTTTTTATTCTCTTTTCGATAGTTCACCAATTTACCGGTCAATAAAAGTCCCCAAGATGAAGCATTAACAAATATAGAATCACTCTGACCGATGTGCGAGATCCAATCGCCACCACTTAATTTATCGCGAATCAATTCATCGGCGGTTAACTTGTCTGGCACTCGTAAAAGCGCTTCCGCTAAACACATCAAGACAACACCTTCATCAGAAGAAATCGCAAATTCTTGAAGCAGTGCATCAACGCCACCTTTACCTGATTGTACTCGCCTAATTTCAACAATCATTTGTCTAGCTCGTTCCCAAGTCCTACTCCGGGCGATAGCTCCTATCTCAGCAAGAGGGATAATTTTATCAAGTACTTTATTTTCATCTTTACGGTAAAAACTTCTGAGTTTTTGTCGAGTGTCCGATGAAGAAACTATCGAGTGATTTAATAGCATGTTGTTAATCCTAAACATTTAATTA
>JBLIBL010000031.1:0-35159 GCA_047633355.1 Polaribacter sp. | reverse complement strand
AAATTCTAAGTTAAACCCATGAAAGATTTAAAAGAATAAGGCAAATGCTGATTTTGCTGTGAGATAATAGCTAATATCGGGGTGTCTATTTTTGTTTTCTATTTTTGTTTTTTTGTTTCTGATCAATTCCTAAAAATCATGGGGTCAAATCTTGCACGGTGCATAAATGATATGCTAATCTATCATCACTATGGCAAGACAAGCTAGAATCGAATATAAGGGCGCACTGTATCACCTCACTTCCCGAGGAAATGCAAAGCAAGATATCTTTCTATCAGATGAAGATAGGTTGGGTTTTATTGAGCGACTAAGAAAATCAAGAAACCGCTATAACACAATCGTTTACGCTTATTGTTTAATGGATAATCATTTTCATCTGTTAGTCGAAACGCCTGATGGTAATGTATCTCAGTTTATGCGCCACCTCAATAGTACTTATACACAACATTTTAATATTACAAACAAAAAACTCGGCCGCTTATTTCAAGGTCGATTTAAGGCCATCCTCGTTCAAAAAGATTTGTATTTCCTTGAGCTTGCTCGGTATATCGTACTAAACCCTGTTAGAGCAGGAATGGTTAAAAGTGCAAAAGACTGGCGATGGAGTAGTTATAGAGCAACTGCGGGAATAACAACAAGTATCGATTGGTTAAATAGTGATTGGCTATTGTCTCAATTTTCTAAAAGACGCTCATTGGCCATTAGAAAATACCGACAATTTGTGCTTGCGGGTAAAAAATCGCAGTCGCCTTGGAGCAAGGTAAGTAACCAAGTACTTCTTGGAGACGAAGATTTTGTTGATACTTCTATTAAAGCTTTGAAAAGCAAAAGTTTGGATGGTGAAGTTCCATATAGTAAAATAAAGCCACGTGATCAAGCAAAACCTATGGAGGAGTACATAGGACTAGCCAAAACGCGTAACGAGGCTATTGCCTTAATTTATAGTAGCGGTGGATATAGCATGAAGCAAATCGCTGACTATTTTGATGTTCACTATTCGACCGTTAGTCGTGCAGTGAATGGAAGTGCCAAGATTTAGCCCCCAAAAGTTGCATGACCCCAAAAGTTGTTGGCACATTGTGATGCCGATTGGGAGTGACCACCTCAAGCTTTCCGAATTTTACAAATATAACTAAATTCATTTAAAACTCAAAAGAGCCATAAATATCAACTCCAATCGTATGATTATTACATTATTTAAAGTATGATAAATAGTGCTCTATATAGTATTATTAGGACGATGTATGAATAGTATTTCGGCTAATGAGCTAAAAACAAAAGGCGTTTCCATTGTGGAAAACGTATTACAAAACGAAGATGAAGCGATTATTACAGTTCGAGGTAAGCAAAAATATGTCATTATTGACTTAAAAAAATATAGCAAAATGCGGGAATATGAGCTGGAAATAGCACTACTTGAAGCCAGAGCCGATCTTATAAAAGGGCATACAAAAAAGGAAAGTGTTGCTGATCACATGAAACGAGTCATGGATTAATGGTTTACACGCTTATTTATACTCATAGTTATATCAAACGAGCTAAGAAGTTTCTCCGCAAACATCCAGAAACCCAAAAGCAATATCAGAAAACATTAGAATTGCTAGAGCTTGATCCGCATCATCCTTCAATAAGGTTTCATAATTTGTCAGGACGATTGAAAGATTTGTTATCGGTATCAATTAATATGAGTTATCGAATTACATTAGAGCTAGAGATTAGAGATAAAGAAATTATACTGATCAATGTTGCTGGTCATGCTCTAGTTTATTAGGCTTCCCCAATCAAGTTTGTCTCTGAGTATAATACTACCCAGTGGCGAATCAAATGCACCAGCAACTCTAGGTGATTTATTGAAAGAAAAAATGGATCAAAACTAGAAATTGATATTAATCCTAATTTGAAGGCATTATAGCTTTAAAATTAGCCTCTCAATATTAACTAAAATGCTCATAATCTATTGATTTTGGGCATTTTTTTTTGCTTTTTGGATGTAAATTGTCTATTGTGTTAATTACCGATTTGAGTCGCACTATGTTAGTTAGACAAAGTAACGCATTAAACATTGAAAGGCAGGGCAGTATAAATGACAAAATCAGAACTGATTGAGCGATTAGCTGAAAGGCAAAGCCAATTATCTCTAAAAGATGTCGAGCTTGTTGTTAAAAGTCTTTTAGAGCATATGGCTCAATCATTAGCGCAAGGTAAACGAATAGAAATTAGAGGTTTTGGTAGTTTTTCTCTGCATTTTCGAGAGCCTCGCGTGGGACGTAATCCTAAAACGGGGCAATCTGTTGAATTAGACGGAAAATATGTTCCTCACTTCAAGCCCGGCAAAGAACTACGAGATCGGGTCAATGAAAGTCTTAATAACCCCGAAAATAGTTCAGAGATTAGTTAAGACACTAGTTAAGTTAATATGATAAATATCAATTTAATTTGTCTTTCATTGAATTTAAATAGTTAAAAATTAAAATAAAGGTTGACTAGCACCCCATCAATCAACATAAAATAAATAACAAATAGTTATTCAGTTAATTCGCACATCATTCTTTAGGGATCTTCTCAATTCATGGGTAAATCACTCGTTATAGTCGAGTCACCGGCTAAAGCTAAAACAATCAATAAATACCTCGGCAATGATTACATCGTAAAATCAAGTGTCGGTCATGTTCGCGATCTTCCAACCAAAGCATCTGGTGGTAGCTCAGATCCAAAGGAGAGAGCAAAAAAAGCAGCCTATACACGCAAGCTTTCTCCCGACGCAAAAATTATCCATAAAGCCAAAATGGCTAAAGAAGGTTTATTTAAGCGCATGGGTTTAAACCCTGAAAATGATTGGGCTGCGGAATACGCCACGTTACCGGGTAAAGAAAAGGTTGTTAAAGAATTAAAAAAGCATGCAAAAGATGCTGATAAAATCTTTCTCGCAACGGATTTGGATAGAGAGGGTGAAGCAATCGCATGGCATTTACGTGAAGAAATTGGTGGTAGTGATGATAAATATCAACGCGTAGTTTTTAATGAGATTACAAAAAAAGCCATTACCGAAGCATTTTCTAAACCAACAGAGCTAGATATGGATTTTGTTAATGCCCAACAAACTAGACGTTTTTTAGATCGAGTTGTTGGTTTTATGGTTTCACCATTGCTCTGGAAAAAAGTTTCAAGAGGATTATCTGCGGGGAGAGTGCAATCTGTAGCGGTTAAGTTGATTGTCGAACGTGAAAGAGAAATACGTATTTTTATTCCTGAAGAGTTTTGGAGTTTAACCGCCGATACAATTACAGCAAAGAAAGATGCTCTTAATTTGGAAGTTAGACGTTTTCAAGGTAATAAATACCGTCCAGTTAATAAAAAAGAAAGTGATGAGCTTCAAGAAAAACTATTGAAAGCTGATCTTGTAGTTGAAAGTTGTGACAGTAAGCCAACTAAAAGTAAGCCAAGTGCTCCTTACATTACTTCAACGTTGCAACAAGCTGCTAGTACGCGCTTAGGTTATAACGTTAAAAAGACAATGATGTTAGCACAGCGACTTTATGAAGCTGGTTATATCACTTACATGAGAACAGATTCGATCATGTTAAGCCAAGATGCTTTAGCGATGTGTCGAGACTATATCCAAGAAAATCATGGCGACAAGTATTTACCTGATTCAGTAAAATATTACTCCAGTAAAAAAGGTGCTCAAGAGGCGCATGAAGCCATAAGACCGACTAATGCTCGCACTCGTGTCAAGCACTTAAAAATGGTTGATGAGGATGCCACTAAGCTTTATAACTTAATTTGGAGTCAGTTTATAGCATGCCAAATGACCGATGCAGTTTATGACGTAACTAACCTCATTGTTAAAGCAGATGATTTTCAATTAGCGGCAAAAGGACGGGTGGTTAAATTTGATGGTTGGACGTCTGTACAGCCCCCACGTAAAAGTAAGAATGACGATGATACTATTCTTCCTGAAGTTAAAATTGGTGAAGTACTAGCGCTCGAAAAGTTGTTACCTAAACAGCACTTTACAAAACCTGCACCACGTTATAGTGAAGCGGCTCTTGTAAAAGAATTAGAAAAGCAAGGTATTGGACGACCTTCGACTTACGCAGCGATTATTTCAACCATTCAAGATCGTGGTTACGTCATCGTTAAAAACCGACGCTTTTATGCTAACAAAATAGGAGAAATTGTCAC
Organism: Polaribacter sp.; assembly: GCA_047633355.1. Lineage (GTDB taxonomy): Bacteria > Pseudomonadota > Gammaproteobacteria > Enterobacterales > Kangiellaceae. The sequence goes on along the minus strand of JBLIBL010000031.1, from coordinate 30,974 downwards.
CGATCGATTAGGTGAAAGTTTTGATAATCTTATGGATTATTCTTTCACAGCAAAAATGGAAGAAACTCTCGATAAAATTGCTGATGGTAAACAATATTGGAAAGAAACGTTAAGCAATTTTTATAATGATCTGACTAAACGCCTAGAAAAAGCTGAATTACCGGTTGAAGATGGCGGCATGGAAAATCAAAAATCCGTTGATACTGATATGCTCTGTCCTAAGTGTGAAACGAATACCATGATGATACGGAATTCAACAATGGGGACATTTTTAGGCTGTAGTGGTTTTTCCTTACCGCCTGAAGAACGATGTAAGCACACCATGAATTTAATCACCGATGATGAAATAGAAGCGGTCGATAAAGATGAAGAGGCTGAAAGCCGAAATTTATTATTAAAGAAACGTTGCCCAATTTGTGAATCAGCAATGGATGGTTATCTTGTTGATGAAGATCGTAAGTTACACGTATGTGGAAACAATCCAGGTTGTAAAGGATACTTGATAGAAGAAGGTAGTTTCAAAATTAAAGGCTACGATGGCCCAATTATCGAATGTGATAAATGTGGCGATAATATGGAGCTTAAAGTCGGTCGATTTGGAAAATATTTTGGCTGTAATAGTGAAGACTGTAAGAATACCCGTAAATTATTACGTAGTGGTGAAGCGGCTCCACCAAAAGCTGATCCAATTCCAATGCCCGATTTAAAATGTATCAAGGTTGAAGATCACTATATTCTTAGAGATGGCGCTTCAGGGATTTTCTTAGCGGCTAGTCAATTTCCAAGAAATCGAGAAACAAGAGCGCCTTTAGTGAGCGAATTACTCTCCGTAAAAGAACAGCTTGATCCTAAATTTGAATACTTAACAAAAGCGCCAGAAAAAGATCCTGATGGTAGCAACGCTATGTACCGTTATAGTCGAAAAGTGAAAGAGCAGTATGTTATGACTGAAGTAGACGGTAAAGCGACTGGTTGGAGTGCCCATTATGTTGATGGTAGCTGGGAAGAGACTCTAAAAAAGAAAGTCACTAAGAAAAAAGTAGTCAAAAAGAAAGTTGTTAAGAAAGCTGTGGTTAAAAAGTAATATAAAGCGCAAAGTGAAGTCGTAAATAGTCAAGGCGTAAAAAGGGAGCTTGAAGCTCACTAAATAAAGATGTTTTTTAGAACCTAAACGGGGGGTTAAACGTTAATACGTTTAGGTAGTTTCTAAGCACTAAGCATAAATATTTTTCCGCCACATCAAATAAATCTAGCTTTTTTCATGTTAATATTAAGTATTGTTATTCATAAGCTGAATGGTAATGCAGAAAATACCCTACAATGTTCTATAATTTAGTAAAAGATAAACCAATGAAAATTGATGCGAGAAAATTACCTTGTCCTCTACCGCTTCTAAAACTAAAACAGTCACTTAATAAGGCAGCTGACGGAGATGAAATACTTGTATTAGCTACAGATCCAGCATCCCAAAGAGATTTCCGTTCTTTTGTAACTCAAACGAATCATTTACTTACGGTTAAAAAAGTAGGTAATGAATTTCACTTTACGGTAATAAAGCAGTCTTAATTGACTCACTATAATTGGTGTTTCATATACCAAAATTATTTGGAAACTAAATGTCTCAAATATTTGTTAGATGGTTTAAAAGGAATTTTTCTAACCCTCAATCTATCATTCTTGCAACTTTATTAATTGCAGGTTTCCTCGCACTTTATCTCATAGGCGAAATATTGATGCCTTTGCTAGTGGCGACTGTATTAGCTTACCTACTTGAGTGGGCCGTTAGCGCGCTAATTAAAAGAAATTGGCCAAGAATGGTTTCTGTTGTTATTGTTTTTCTTGCTTTTTGCACGATTAGTTTAGGTATTGTCATAGGAATCATTCCTCTATTAGCTAAACAAGGTGAATTACTTTTTACTGACTTACCTAATATGGCACATAATATTCAATTGAAATTATTAGCTTTACCAGAGCAATATCCTGATTTGATTACTAAGGAACAGATAGAAGCAATCATTGCACAGTTTGGTTCAAGTATTAGTAATGCTGGTGATATGTTACTTAGCTTTTCACTTGCATCATTTAAAAATATCATAACCATAATGATTTATATGTTTTTGGTGCCAATGTTAATTTTCTTTTTCCTAAAAGATAAAGATCCTATTTTATCTTGGCTAACTCGTTGGCTACCTGCGGAAAGACAGCTCTCTATGCGAGTATGGGGAGAGGTTGATATACAGATAGGAAATTACGTAAGAGGAAAAGTAGTTGAAATATTTGTTGTTGGTGTCGTCACCTATATCTCATTCGTTTTCTTTAACCTCAATTATGCGGTTTTACTCAGTGTATTGGTTGGTTTATCGGTTTTAGTCCCATACATCGGCGCAACCATTGTGACCATTCCTGTCATTCTTGTAGGACTCTTTCAATTTGGTACCGGTGATACTTTTTTATATTTAATGATTGCCTATTTAATTATTCAAGCGCTAGATGGAAATTTACTGGTACCACTGTTATTTTCAGAGACTAATAATTTACATCCGGTTGCGATTATTACCGCTGTACTTTTTTTCGGTGGAGTCTGGGGTTTTTGGGGAGTATTTTTTGCTATCCCTTTAGCTACTTTATTTGTGGCGGTCACTGATGCTATGAACGAATCTAAAAATAATGAATTTGTAAACGGTGAAACAGATAATAAGTAAAATTAAGGGATCTTTCTTTTTTTACTCATAATTATGATAGGTTTTTGTTGTCTTTTAAGGCCTGATTTGAATTTTGTTTGTTGTTTCAAACCGTCTATTGATTGACTAGTAGGGAAAGCTATATTCATATTAATAGATTGATTGTTTTTATTAACGAATTTAAATTGGGGCGATTTTGAGTAATTAAGGATCGCAGACATAGTTGCTGGTTTTAAGTAAGTTAGCCGAATATCTTCTTGTTTACTCAAATAAAAAGAAATAATCAATGGCTTTGACTGTATTGTTGTCGGTCTATTTTGATCCCCTCGCCAAACCAAGTGGTACATTAAAGCGATTTTATTATGACCTTGTATTATCGGTATTATTTGATGACGGTTAACTAATTTGATTGGATAACTTTTACCATTAATAGCTAACAGTTTAAATTCCTTAGTCAGTATAAGGTTTGCTGTTTTAGCATAAGCCTGAGATGTAAATAGCAACTCTAGGCTAACAATAAATATCAAAATAACAGTATAATAAATTAATTTAATCAAAGCCTTCATCTATTTTATGATTACATTTAGCAATAGTTGTATTCTTTAGCTTGGGTTAACTTTTACAACTAAAATATCATAGCAGCAAACTTTACTTGGATCATTTAAGTCATTTTTTAGAGTATGATGTAACGAAAGGTATGTCAATATTAGTGTTATAAGCAATTGATCAATTATTCCAATGATTTCATTGATATAACGAGCAAAATTGAGGGATTTATGGATTACCAACAATATGTTAATCAACTAGATAGCGAAACAGTGAGTCAATTACAGGAAGCCGTTGAAATTGGAAAATGGTCTAACGGTGATAAATTAACTAAAGAGCAAACAGATAATGCTATTCAAGCCGTTATGTTATGGAAAGCCTCTCATGAGGTCGCTCGGGTTAATGAACCCTTTAAAGTCAATGACAACGGCGAGTTTAGTGTAGGCAAAGGGAGTAAATTGAAAGAAACGCCTTTGGAGTTTCAATCAAAGGACAATCTTGAGTTAATTTTTAGTAGTAAAACATAAATAACGGCTCTTATAGATTGCCTCTGTAGCGTACGTAATCAATCAAGATGCAGCTATATAACTAATTTTAGAGGACAAGCTAGCGTATCCGCTATATAATCCGCAAAATTGACAAATAGCACTTATCGAATGTTAAAACTGTTTTATCCAATAGCAAGATCCTTCTTGTTTCAATTAGATGCTGAAAAAATACACGATCTTACTCTACATTGGCTCGCAAAAATCCAAAACACACCATTGCAATCACTTATTTCACAATCGAAAGTAGACGATCCTGTTGAATGTTTCGGACTAACTTTCCCAAATAGAATAGGACTTGCCGCTGGCTTGGATAAAGACGGCTGTTGCATTGACGCCTTTGCAGCAATGGGATTTGGTCATATAGAGGTTGGTACGGTCACTCCGAGAGCACAACCAGGGAATGCAAAACCAAGATTATTTCGTTTGCCTAAAGCTCAAGGTTTAATTAATCGATTTGGCTTTAATAATTTAGGTGTCGATAATCTAATTGAGAATGTTAAAAAGTCGAAATTTAAGGGAATCTTAGGAATTAATATTGGCAAGAACTTCGATACGCCCGTCGCAGAAGCGACTCAAGATTACTTAATATGTCTTGAAAAAGTCTACCCTTATGCAAGCTATATAACCGTTAACATCTCTTCTCCGAACACCGCTAATTTAAGACAGCTACAATTTGGTGAAGCACTTGAAGAATTGCTCTTTGCCGTCAAATTAAAGCAAAAGGCGTTAACTGAAGAGTACTCGATAAAAAAGCCTATTTTAATAAAAATAGCTCCGGATCTAAACGATGAAGAAATTGATAGCTTAGTAAAAACCTTTATTAAACATGATATAGATGGATTGATTGCGACTAATACTACAATGTCTAGGGATGGTGTTGAAGATTTGCATCACGCAAATGAGCAAGGTGGCTTAAGTGGCGCGCCTCTTTTTAATGCAAGTACTGAGGTTGTCAAAAAGTTATCCAAGAAAATTAATGGTGCTTTTCCTATTATTGGTGTTGGCGGTATCGATAATGCAAATAAAGCAAAATTAAAAATAGAGGCGGGTGCAACACTCGTGCAGATTTATTCAGGATTTATTTTTCAAGGTCCAGGGTTAATTGATTCAATCGCAAAAACACTGAAAGTAATCGGACTTAAAGGAAATTAATATGCCACAATTTTTTGCAACTTGTGCCACAAGTTTAGAGTATCTTTTAGTCGATGAATTAAAAGAGTTAGGTGCTGATAATGTCAAAGAGGGACTCTCTTTAGTCAATTTCGATGCTGAGTGGCCAATACTTTACGATATTTTAATGTGGAGCCGAGTAGCGAGTCGTGTACTTTATCCCGTTGCAAAGTTTGAAGCCAAGGATGAAAAAAGTTTATATGACGAAGTTTCTATCATTGATTGGTCTCAACATATAAAAAGTAAGTCTAGCTTTGTTATTCACTCACAGAGTTTCAGATCTGAGCTTTCGCATACACAGTTCATTTCCCAAAGAGTAAAGGATGCAATCGTTGATCATTACACGGATATGGATGAAAAGAGACCAGATGTCGAATTTGATAAACCTGACGTGGTTTTACAATGTCGAATTAGACAAAATCAAGTGACTCTATCAATCGATTTAGCTGGGATCGGATTACATCATCGAGGCTATCGAGAGCAAGGCGGAGCCGCCCCAATCAAAGAAAACTTGGCTTCAGCATTACTGATTAGAGCCGGTTGGTTAAAACGTTGTCGCGATCTTGAAAAACCGATTCAGGACGAAGATAAAAAATTAAACTTATACGACCCAATGTGTGGTTCAGGAACATTTTTAATTGAAGCTGCAATGATGGCTCTCGATATAGCACCGGGAACTTATCGTGAATATTTAGGTATTTTTGGATGGAATCAATTTAATAAAAACCTTTGGCAACAGACTGTTGAAAAGGCACAAAAACGTTTTGATGATAATACAAACAAAGAAAGCTTGAATATCATAGGAAGTGATTCAAATCCTAAGGTTATATCAGTTGCTCAGTCCAATTTTGAAATGCTACATCATTATGATTTATCGAAAAACATAAAGGTTAATATTGCGGGGATCGACCAAGTTAACCAAATAGAGTTACCTAGTAGTGGTTTGGTTATCGTTAATCCGCCTTATAGCGAAAGGCTCGGTGATTTTGATGAAGTTAAAAAGCTCTATAGTGAACTCGGTGAATTATTTAAAGCACAATTTTCAGGTTGGGATGCTTCTGTTCTCAGTCCTGATAAAGTATTTGGACACTCTTTAGGAATCAGAGCCAAAAAAATCTATAAATTTAATAACGGTAGTATTGCATGTGAGCTACTAAATCTTGAACTTAATCAAACAAACTATTTAAAGAAAAAAACAATTTCAGATGATTCGAATGAGAGTTACAAAGATAGATTGTCAGATGCGGCTCTTCAATTAAATAATAGAATAGAAAAAAACAGAAAAAAACTGAAAAGTTTTTTAAAGAAAAATGAGTTAAGTTGTTATCGAGTTTATGACGCTGATCTACCAGAGTACAACGCTGCTATTGATGTTTATCAAGACCGTGTTCATATTCAAGAGTATCGAGCGCCAAAAACGGTTGATGAAAAAATAGCAATAAGGCGAATTAAAGATCTTCACCGAGTTGTTGCTGGTGTTTTTGAATTGCCAATGTCATCTGTTTATATAAAACAAAGACGACAACAAAAAGGTGATTGGCAATACGAGCGACAGGTTAAAAGACCCAGTGAAGATAGAGGACTTGATGAAACTGGAAAGGAAATACAAAAAGATGACTTTAACGTTATAGAGTCGGGTAGGAAATTCAAAGTTAATTTAAAAGATTATTTAGACACTGGTTTATTTATTGATCATAGAAATATTCGTCAAATAATCGCTAAAGAATGTACTGGAAAGTCATTTTTAAACCTTTTTTGTTATACGGCATCCGTATCTGTTTATGCGGCAAGCGAAGGCGCAAAAAAGACAACGAGTGTTGATTTATCGAATACATATCTTAACTGGGCTAAAGATAATTTTGAATTAAATGGCTTGTCATTAAATAAAAATGAACTGATACGAGATGATACCTTACTCTGGATAAAAGAAGCAGTAGAGTCGAACTTGAAATATGATGTCATTTTTTTAGATCCACCTACTTTTTCAAATTCTAAAAAAATGGAAGACCATTTTGATATACAAAGCGACCATGTTCTCTTGCTCAATCAATGTATACAGCTATTGGAAAGCAATGGTACGCTCTATTTTTCTAATAATTTCAAACAATTTAAAATGGAGTTTAATACTGATATATATGAAGAATCGGCTAATGATAAAGTTTCAGTAAGTGAAATAACTAAACAGACAACATCAATGGACTTTTTCAGACGTCCTTTACATCGCTGTTGGAAAATCACGAAAAATTAGGAAACTTTAAAGAAAGCGAAATTAAGAATGATTAAGCTAAAAATGGATAAGAAAAACATAATAAATAAAAGGACAATCAAACTAATGACAACGTCGAGTTGTCATTTGTGTGATGAAGCTTTTCAAATGTTTCACTATTTGTTAAACACAAAGCCAGTATTTGCCAAGCAGTTTGAATTACAATTAATAGAAATTGCAAATGACGATCATATGATAGAACGTTATGGGATTCGAATACCAGTTTTGAAGTTAAATAATAATGAGTTAGGTTGGATATTCACAATTAATGAATTGAGTGCTTGGCTAGAAAGTCTTTAATTTATTATGGTCGAGAAATATGGAAATATGCTGTAACGGATCGGTTACAAAAATATCTATTAATTTAGAGTAAATGCTTGAATTTTAGTACAAAAGTGACCAGTATTCCTAATTGATAATACAAAGTGACTAAACTTTTAGAACGCTTAATTGGTATTAAAAGCACAATTTGGACTCCCAATTTATAAAGGACGTTATTAAATGCAACCATTAGAGATCAATAACCTATCTTTGGCGACTGATTTATCGTCTCACCTATGTGGGATTCAGCGGGGTTTAGAAAAAGAAAGTCTTCGAATTCAAGCAGATGGTTACCTTTCAAAATCACCTCATCCGCAAGAGTTGGGTTCAACTTTAACTAATCCGTACATTACTACCGATTATTCGGAAGCTCTTCCAGAATTTATTACACCTCCATCAACGGATCGAAATGCGCCATTAGAAACAATGTATGAATTGCACCAGTTTGCTTATCAATTCCTAGGTGATGAAGTTTTATGGGGGATGAGTATGCCTTGTATTATCGGTGGGGAAGAAGATATTCCCATCGCTCGATACGGTCCATCTAATAGCGGTCAAATGAAAGAAATTTATCGTTTAGGCTTAGGTGAGCGTTATGGGCGATTTATGCAAACGATTGCCGGAGTACATTACAATTTTTCACTACCGATGGATTTCTGGAAGGCCTATTTTGATAAAGAAGGCTCTGAACTTGAGTTGAAAGATTTTATTTCAGAAAAATACATGGGCATGATTAGAAATTATTTACGTTATTCTTGGCTGATTCCACTATTTTATGGGGCGTCGCCTGCTTTGTGCGAAAGTTTTATTCAAGGAAAAAATATTGATTTAGATGAATTAGTGCCGGGAACTCGCTATGGAAAATACTCAACATCATTAAGAATGAGTGATTTAGGTTATCAAAATAAAGTTCAAAGTCAACTTAACGTAGGTTATAACAGTTTGCCGTCTTATATAACCGCGCTCGAAAAGGCTATCAGAACTGAAGATCCTTATTATCGTTCGTTAGGTGTCATTCGCGACGGTGAATACCAGCAATTAAATGCCAATATCTTGCAAATAGAAAATGAATTTTATGGCAGTATTCGTCCTAAACGAGTTGCTAAGTCAGGTGAACGTCCTACTAAAGCGCTTAAACTTCACGGTATCGAGTATATTGAAGTAAGGGCGTTGGATATTAACCCATTTTCGCCAATTGGTTTAGACTCTAGCCAGATAGCCTTCATTGATACACTATTATTAACTTGTTTATTCGCTAACTCTGAGCCCATAACTTCTAGAGAAAAGGGCGAGAATACGGCTAATTTCGATAGAGTTGTATTAAACGGTCGTCACCCCGATTTATGTTTATCGGTTCAAAATAGTTCTATTTGTCTCAAAGAGCTAACCACTAATATGTTAGATAAGATGAAGCCTTTCGCTGAAATGTTAGATAAAACTTATTCCATTACAGAACACTCTGACACTTTAAAAAATTTACATGATCAGACTCAAGAACTTGATAAAACTTTTTCAGGAAGAATTGTTAAGCGAATTGAAAATAGTGACGAAGGCTTTTTCCCACTAGCTTATGAGTTATCAAAGAAACACAAAGAAGAGTTTATCAGTAACCCATTATCTGAAGAGCGCTTAACACATTATAAGAAAGCGGCAGAACAGTCACATCAAAATAAATTAGCAATGGAAGAGAATGACAAAATGAGCTTTGGAGCATTTTTGGAAAGCTATTATGATTAAAGATAGTTTATGATTAATTTTAGTTCAACTTTGAAAACCCAATAAAAAAGCCTCTTCTGAGGCTTTTTTATTGTAAGTCATCTTGTTCGAAATGATTATTAATGACCGGATTTTTTCTTTTCATGTCCATCAGCCGGTTGTTCAACATGGTGATTGATCAGACCGTTTTCATACATCTTATCTGTCATAGGTTGTAACGTATAATAAACAAATATATAGCCAGTAATTGACATAACAATTGTATAGGGAAGTGCCATCTTAACCATCTTCATATAAGAAAGCCTAACAAGAGGAGCGAGTGTCGAGGTTAATAAAAATAGAAATGCTGCTTGCCCATTTGGCGTCGCAACACTAGGAATGTTGGTGCCGGTGTTTATTGCGACAGCGAGTTGATCAAATGTATCTCTATTAATGATGCCATTTTCTAAAGCGGTGGCTATTTCTTTTATATAAACAGTGCCAACAAAAACATTATCGCTGATCATTGAAAGCAAACCGTTAGCAATGTAAAACATTCCGATTTGCTCTGGCCCTTCTAACTTTAAAACCCAATGGATAATTGGTCCAAATAACTGCTGATCTGCAATCATTGCTACAATCGCAAAAAATACCGCAAGTAACGCTGTGAATGGTAGAGCCTCTTCAAACGCTTTACCCAGTTGATGCTCCTCAACTATTCCTGTGAAGGCTGTAATTAATACAATGACGGCTAAACCAATTAAACCAACCTCTGCCCATTGATTCAGTAAACCAAGTACTAAAAAGATACCAACAGCGGCTTGAACAATTAGCGCTGCAACATCGCGCGTACTTCTTTCCTCTAATTTTTTATCAGCGTCATCTTGAATGATTTTTCTAACTGCTTCGGGTATTTGCGCACCGTAGCCAAACTTACCGCTTATTTCTAATAATGCGCATGTGGTTAAACCAACGATAAGCACCGGCATCGTCACTGGAGCCATTCTAAAGAAAAACTCAGCGAAATTCCATTCTGCTACCCCAGCAATTACCAAATTTTGTGGTTCTCCAACCAGTGTACAAACGCCACCTAAAGCTGTGCCAACTAACGCATGCATTAATAGTGAACGTAAAAAAGAACGGAACTTTACAAGATCTTCACGGTGGGAAGATTCGACATTACCATCATCAGAATGATCATGGTCATGCTCTGGCTTTCTACCGGAGGCAACTTTATGGTATACGCCGTAAAAACCTGTAATGACAGATATAACCACCGCCGTTACTGTTAACGCATCCAAAAATGCGGATAAAAAAGCAGCCATCGCGGAGAAAAGTAACGATAATATGACTTTAGAACGTACACCAAGTAATATTTTTGTAAATACAAAGAGCAACAGGTTTTTCATAAAATAAATACCTGCAACCATGAAAATTAACAATAAAATAACCTCTAACTGTGACGCTATTTCCATCCCTAAATGGTGTGGGGTTGTTAATCCCATGATTAAAACTTCAATCGCGATTAAACCGCCTGGCTGAAGTGGATAACATTTTAAAGCCATAGCTAATGTGAATATAAACTCTAGAACAATCATCCAACCAGAAACAAATGGTCCAAACATATAAAGAACGATTGGGTTTATAAGCAAAAAGACAATGATGGTATGTTTATACCAATCAGGAGCACTTCCTAAAAAATTATCTAGAAAAGCTTGCGGGAGAGAAGGTTGCATATTTGATCCTTATGTTTCGAAAATATCCGAGTTTATATTGTTATTATTTAATAAATACTTACTAACTACTACTAAAAGAAAACCATAAAACTTGTATCATTGAACTGTTTAGAAATATTAGACGTATTTTGGCAATTTGCCAAATGTTTTAGATATTTTTAGTGATAAAAAGAGCGTTTTTTATAGTAAACCTTATAAAATGATGCCAAACGAGCTTTCTTATAAAAATCAAAATCATAAGCGACATATCTGACCAGTAGTCTGATATAATTCAAGAAGCTTACTGTAAATAATAACCGTTTTAACAATAATAACAAATACTAAAATTAATCAAGGATAACTTCATGGCCAAATTACTTACCGCACGCAGTCCAGCAGCCTTTGCGGAAGAGTATATTGTTGATTCTATTTGGAATGGTAAATTTGCTTCAGGTACTATTCTTCCGGCTGAACGCGAACTTTCAGAATTAATTGGTGTTACCCGAACAACCTTGCGTGAAGTTTTACAAAGATTGGCAAGAGATGGTTGGTTGACAATTAAACATGGTAAACCTACTCAAGTTAACGATATTTGGGAAACGGGTGGTTTACACATTTTAGATACTATTACGCGACTGGATGACAAAAGGTCATTAAATTTTGCCGATCAATTGCTCGATGTTCGTACTCAGTTTGGTGGAATTATCTTTCGATTTGCGATGAAAGAGAATTCGCAAAAAATGAGCGAGATATTCGCTAAAGTGACAGATGTTGCAGAAACAAGTGAAGCCTATATTGAATTCGATTGGCGAGTACAGCATGAGTGTGCTGTTTTAACGAATAACCCTGTCTATGTACTCATGCTTAATGGTTTTAGAAACATCTATTATCGTATTGGTAGTTATTATTTTGGTAAACAAGAAACCAGAACAAAGGCAAAAGAATATTATTTGGCTCTAAGTGAAATCGTTGGTAAAAACGATGAAGAGAAGCTAAAAGAAATTGTCTGGAAATATGGAAGAGAAAGCGGTGGGTTGTGGTTTAATATGCGTTCCCAACTGAATTCACTTCAAGATATCTCTTAATTCTATTTTAGCTTACAAAATAACGCCTTCTGGGGTTATAAACATGAGGTTATAAAACGCTAGTCGTTAGACATATAATCCAGTAAAATCAGCTCGTTCTTTTTATCAATCATTAACTATTAAAAGAGTTTAGTCTTATGCTAAAACTCTGAATAGTTGCTCTTTTAGTCTTTGAGGTATTTTCTTTGGAATTTTTAGCAGAATATGGCATATTTTTGGCCAAAACCGTCACTATAGTCGTTGCAATCATCATCGTCATAGGTTCAATTGCAGCATTAAGCAGTCGGAATAAAAAAACGACTGAAGGTCATATTGAGATTACCAATATAAGTGAAGATCTTGCTGATATAAAAGAAGGAATGTTGGAGGAATTGCTTTCTGAAGAAGAATACAAAGTATTGCAAAAAGAAAAGAAGAAAACAGATAAAGCTGAAAAAAAGGTAAAGGAAAAAAAGTTAAAAACAGAAAAAAAACTTGCAAAAATTAACACTGAGAAAGTAGCCATAAAGAACGATGATTCAATAGAATCTGCTTCTGAAACTGATGAAGAGCTTGAGATTAATAAAAGCGCAGAAAATGTTGAGAATAAAGATAAAGAAGATAAAGAGTCGCACCGAGTTTTCGTCATTAATTTTGATGGTGATGTAGAAGCGTCTGCGGTTGAAAATTTAAGAGAGGAAATTACAGCAATAATTTCGATAGCAGAACCCAAAGATGAAGTGGTCGTCAACCTAGAAAGCCCAGGTGGTATGGTACATTCCTACGGTTTAGCCGCATCGCAGTTAACTAGAATAAAAGCCGCAAATCTAAAATTAATTATAGTCGTTGATCAAGTGGCTGCATCTGGTGGCTACATGATGGCTTGTGTTGCGGATGAAATACTAGCAGCACCTTTTGCAATTGTTGGCTCCATTGGCGTTGTTGCAGAAATTCCTAACTTTCACCGATTACTAAAACACAATAAGGTTGATTACGAGCAACATACAGCGGGTGAGTTTAAGCGAACCCTAACCATGTTTTCTGAAAATACAGATGTTGCAAGAAAAAAGTTTAAACAAGAACTTGAAGAGACCCATGATTTATTTAAAGAATTTATTACTAAAAATCGTCCAGCATTAGATATTGATAAAGTGGCAACTGGTGAACATTGGTATGGTACTCAAGCGCTCGACTTAGGCTTGATTGACGGCATTATGACAAGTGATGATTACATTGTTAAAGCATCAGAGAAAAACCAAGTATTTGAAATCGCTTATCAGATTAAAAAACCATTCTCAGAAAGGTTCGCTTTTTCAGTTCAGTCAGCGATAGAAAAATCCCTCCTGTCTGTATGGCAGAAAAGTATAGAGTCTAGATTATTTAAATAAAAAATAAAGGTGTTTTTGCTATTTTGTAATACTAGCTTTGAAAGAGGAACGCATGGATAAAGAATTCTGGCATAGTAAGTGGGAAAAGAATGAAATCGGCTTTCACTTAAATGATGTTCACCCACTACTTAAAAAATACTTTGATAGGAGCTTTATTGATAGCGAATCAGTTTTTGTTCCACTTTGTGGGAAAACATTGGATATGCGATTTTTATATGCGCAAAATAAATCAGTGATTGGCTGTGAGTTAAGTGAAATTGCTATAAAAAATTTTTACCTTAATGAAATAGATAACAATTCGTTAAGCTTATCCGAGGAAGATGAGCATCAAATTTTTTGCATTGGTAGCGAATCTCAATCATTAAAAATATTTGTAGGTGATTTTTTTAATTTAGATAAACATTCATTTAATCAATGCCAGTCAATTTATGATAGAGCGGCCTTAATTGCATTACCTGAAGAGTTAAGAATACTTTATGTTGCACATCTTAAAAAACTATTACCTCAGGCAACAATGCTATTAATTACTTTAGATTATCAGCAAAATAAAATGTCGGGACCTCCATTTTCTGTTGAACAATCTGAAGTTGAAAAAATTTTTTCTTTTGCCTCAGTTGAAATTTTAAAGCGTTCCGACATTATTGAAGATGAACCTCATCTTAAAACAAAAGGTTTAAAGCATTTTTATCAAACGGCTTATTTTATAGAGTGGAATTAGGCGATAGTAATAAGATCTGAAAAAAAATGGAATAAAAAAAAGACAATCAAACATGTTTAAAGTACTAAAAATATCGTTCACACCCATAATTTTTTCACTTATAATACTTACATTCTCTTTTTTTTCATCAGCAAAAAGAAAACTGGTTTGGAGAGACTGCAGAATCAGATCCAAGCAAGATAAAATGGATTAAAATAAAGAAGCACCCATTCAAACCTCACTATAGAATGGCATCAACAGGCATTAAAGATGACAATATTGTTCTGTTTACTGGTGGCTCCGATAATCCCTATAATTTTAATGGAATCGGTTACGATGGAAATCCAAGTAAACCGTCAAATCAATTATTTGCTTATGATCTAAAAAATAAAGAATGGAAAATATTTCAGGATAAACTGATTGCGTCAATGGATCATAGAGATTTGATTGAACATCAAGGAAGTGCCTACATACTGTGTGGTATAGGTAAAAAAAGTACTTGCTAGCGTTCAAAAAATAACAATTAAAAAGAGTTTAAAATAAATGCTTCAAACTAAAGCCTATGGAAGTTGGACTTCATCATTAAGTGCGAAAATATTGGCACAAAAAAGCATTCGTTATGGACATATGTGTGTTGATGAGGGTAATATTTATTGGCTTGAAAGTAGGGCAAGTGAAAAAGGGCGCGGCGTTATTGTTAAACGAAGTCAATCCGGCAAGACTCAAGATTTATTACCAGAGACCATCAGCGTAAAAAGTAAGGTTCATGAATATGGAAGTGGTGACTATATCGTTAAGGAAGGTGTGGTTTATTTTGCAAATGGAAAAGACCAGTGCGTTTACCGCTATGATGGCAAACTTGAGCAACTAACAGAAAGTGTAAATATTCAAAATCAAGATTTACTTGAGCCTGGATTAATTGAAGCACGATATGCTGATTTTGAACTTTCAGCAGACAAACAATTCCTGATTTGTGTAAGAGAAACGCACTATAAAACCAGTAATAATAAAGTGGTTAATGAATTAGTTTGTATTCATTTATCCTCAGATGAAAAAATTAAACCTGTAAAAGTAATCCAAACCGGACGAGATTTTTATACTTTTCCACGCTTAACCTTAAATTCCAATCGAATAGCTTGGACATGTTGGAATCACCCTGAAATGCCTTGGGATTCAGCGGAGCTATGGGTCGCAGATTTTCATAAAGATGGAAGAGTCGATGCCGTTCACAAGGTTGCTGGCGGCGTTTCAAAAGAGAGAAAAGAATCAATCTACCAGCCAGTATGGAGTTGTGATGGTGTTTTACATTATATTTCTGACGCTAGTGGTTGGAGTAATATTTATTCGTGTAGAGATGGTTTAAAAAATGCGTTAACGCCTATCGATCGTGAATTCGGAATACCTCAATGGTCTTTGGCAAGTTCAACCTATGTAATGACTAAAGGTAATCATATTTATGCTGTCTATGTACAAGATGGCGAGCAACAACTTTGTCATATTGATGAATCCAATGGATATATTGAGCCAATTGTTCTGCCAATTAAAGATTTTGGCGAACATTTATTATTGAGTGAAGACAAACTATATTATAGAGGCGCAGGTCCTTCATTATCTGAGGGAGTTTACGAGTTTGATTTAATCACTAAAGAAAATAAATTAATTAGTTTACAAAAAGAATTTCCGTTACTAATTGAAGAGTTAAGTATTGCAAAACCAATTGAATTTGAAGTTAAAGATTCTAAAATAGATACAATTAGCTCTAATAAAACCAGCAACAATAATATTAGAAACTGTCACGCATTTTATTATGAACCTAACAATACACAGTTTAAAGCGCCAGAAAATACAATGCCCCCATTAATCGTTATTAGTCATGGCGGGCCAACGAGCATGACGACTAGTTCGCTTAGTTCGGCGGTTCAGTTTTGGACGCAACGAGGTTTTGCTGTGGTTGATGTTAATTATTCAGGTAGTACAGGATTCGGCAAAAGGTATAAGGACCGCTTAATAAATAATTGGGGAGTTATTGACGTAGAGGATTGTATTGCAGCTGCTCAATATTTAGTTAAAGAAAAATTAGCTGATGAAAATGCATTACTTATTCGAGGCGGAAGTGCTGGAGGATATACCACTCTATGTGCTTTAACATTTTATGATGAATTTAAGGCGGGGACTAGTCGATATGGAATCTCGGATTTAGAATGTCTTGCTACGGATAGTCATAAATTTGAAGCCAGATATTTAGATAGTTGTGTTGGTGAGTATCCTAAGGAAAAACAGAAATATATTAATCGATCCCCTATTCATTTTACTGACAAATTATCTTGTCCTATTTTAATTTTACAAGGCGAAGATGATAAGGTTGTTCCACCGAATCAAGCGGAAATGATGGTAGAAGCTCTAAAAGAAAAAAGTTTACCATTTACTTATCAATTGTACAAAGGTGAAGCTCATGGCTTTAGGAAGGAGGAAACTATTATTCATTCCTTAAATGCAGAGTTAAGTTTTTATCGCCAAGTATTAGGTATTGAAAGTGATGAAGAAATAGAAAAAATTGTAGTAGAGAATCTGTAAATTTTTTCTCGTGAAATTAGCTGTTCTCTTTAAACTAATTGTTATTTCAAACTAACGGCTCTGTTTAAACTATTTACCCGCCAATAAAGGAAAGGTTAGGTGTGATACCTGTGTCTAAGTCATGTAGAAAATGTTGCTTTCTTTTGTTTCCTAATGAATCGACTATCAATTTTTTCAAGGCTTCTTTTTGTGATGGCTGTTGTAATAAATGACGTAAACTGTAACCTTTTTCACCAAACAAACACAAATGAAAATCACCCGTCGAAGAAACTCTTAATCGATTGCACGAGTCACAAAAATCTTTAGAGTAGGGGGCTATTACGCCAAAACTACCGGCATAATCTGGGTGACAATATTCGATTGCCGGACCAGCTGATTTGTCGCCTAGTTGTTCTGTCCAACCTTCTGAAAGTAAAAAGTTTTTTAGTGTTTGTGCGCTTACATGATACTTTTCGAAATAATCAAAATTATCACCAGTTTGCATTAACTCAATAAAGCGAATACTGATCGGTCGATCTTTAACATAATCTGCAAATTGTTTAAATTGATGGCTATTGATCTCTTTGAGTAATACGGCATTTAGTTTTATTTTCTTTAAAGGCAGGCTCAGCGCGTAGTCAATGCCCGAGAGTATTTCCTTCAAACGGTTATGACCAGTTAAACTATGAAATAGGTTAGGATCGAGGGAGTCAACGCTAATATTTAAGTGGGTTAATCCAGCATCTACCCAACTTTTGATACTTTCTTTTAGTTTGTAACCATTTGTCGTTGTCGCAATTTGAGCGATTTTTTCTCGTTTTGCAATGGAAGAAATAATGGTGACAAAATCTTTTCTTAACGATGGTTCTCCGCCGGTCAAACGAACTTTTTCGGTACCAAGCTCTACAAAAGCCTCAATTAAATGATCAATTTCTTGGCCATTTAAAAAGGATTTTTTACTAGTGGAATGATATCCGTCAGGCAAACAGTAGTCACAAGAAAAATTACAAACATCGGTAATTGAAAGGCGCAAATAGGGGAAGCTGCGACCATAATCATCCGTTAACTCAATCGGAGCATTGGGGTAAAAATTATGCACGTGAGTTAGCGCAGAATTTATATCTGAATTTTTCAAAAAAGCTCCTTTCCAAATACGGGAGGCCAATCAATTTCTTAATTAACCCTGGTAATTGACCTAATAAAAGCATTAATTACGGCAAAACTAGCTTATTAATGTTAAAGAATACTAATGTTAAAAAATATTAAATAGACCTTTAAAACAGTAACTTAGACTGGTAGTGCTCGGAGTAGTTGTGTTTTGTTTATGTTAATTTGTATACTAATTAGTCTTTATTCTAACTTATATAAGTATTATAAACAATTCTTTCTAGGTGTTGATCTTTGTCATTAAGAGACTAAGTCACCATTAATCTCACGACAATTGCTCTGGCATTGTTCTACTAACTTACATTTATGTAACGACCTTCACGAAGGAGGTATTGATTGTAGCTTCTTTGTGAAGCGTTAGAGTAGGGCATGTCGTTAAACTTCATCGACGTAATGCTTTTCATATTTCTTACAATGATAAAAATAGTTAATAAAATTATCGATGGTTTTCCCATCTCAACTCAAACGGCCCAAAATCTTGAAAATAGCTATTTGATAATGGTGTCACGCCATTGACTTGAAGCTTCTGAGCGATTTCATTGAGCATGCTATATTCTTCATCTACAGACTGATCATCATGAAAATAAGCAATATGACTCACCAAGCAAGGTAACTTTATCAAAGGATGTGGTCTTGTGTGGATCTCTTGATGCAATTCAATATGTTGGGGATGAAAATTGATCATTAAGCAGACCTTAGATAACATTTAATGTTGATTAGAGTATAATCTAATTTTAATTGTCTGTTAGACCATTTTTTATATGCCGAAACTAAAGGAGTGAAAAATAATGGAACAAGACAGAATAATTCAATCAGTTAAATATTGGTTAGAAAACGTCATTATTGAGTTTAATTTTTGCCCTTTTGCAAAACGAGAATTTGTTAATCAGACTATTCACTATGAGGTGTCTGATAGTGATGATTTGGAGAGTCGTTTAACCGATCTAGAAAGTCAATTTAAACTGTTAGATTCAGATAATGCTATTGAAACATCATTACTTATTTTTCCTAATTATCTAGAAACTTTCTTCGACTACATTGATTTTTTAACAATGGCTAACGAATTACTCATTCAATTAAATTATGAAGGAATATATCAACTAGCAAGTTTTCATCCGGATTATTGTTTCGAGGATGTAAAACAGGATGACGCGTCAAATTATACCAATCGATCACCGTACCCCATCATCCATATTTTAAGGGAAAAAAGTTTGGAAAGCGCGCTAGAGCAATTTGATAAGCCTGAAGATATTCCGGAGCGAAATATTTCTTTTGCGAGAGCTAAAGGAAATCAATACTTCAAGCAAATAATGAACACCTGTATTGGAGGTTAAAATTTAAGCACTTGACTTAGTTTGCGAGAAAGGTGTAATAATCATTACATTTGTAACTGATTAAGCCGATATCAGTATGAAAAGAAGAAATTTAAAAAGACAAATTTCAATGAAACAAGTGACGTTGACATGACCCCCAACGCTTGATATTGTATTTATCATGCTAATTTTTTTATAGTAACAACAACATTCATAAAAGAATCGGGGATTGAATTTAGTCGACCTTCGCAATCGATTACTCATACAGAAATAACCACGAAATCTATAACAATTGAGGCTCATTCAAATGTAGAGCTAATATTTAATAGTCGAAAATTTCCAATCGATTCTATTAGAGCTAACGTAGAATCTGAAATTGCTAAACACCTGAAATTAGGTGTATCAATTCAATTTGCTAAATCTTTGCAAACTGGAATCATGGTGAGTATTGTTGATCAAGTTAGATTAGCTGGTATTAATCACGTCACAGTGAGTAAATTATTATGAGTTTATTTCTAACATAACCATTTTCTAACAACGCGATCCATTTCTTCAAATAAAATAGGTTTAGAAAGGTAATCATTCATACCTGCAGATAGACATTTTTCAATGTCGCCTTTCATCGCATTGGCAGTGGCGGCGACTATGATGACATCTTTGTTTAACTCACCGGCTTTACCTGAACGAATTAAACGGGTCGCTTCGATTCCATCCATTTCAGGCATTTGCAAGTCCATAAAAACTATATCAAAGTGATTACTTTTTAAGTGCTCTAATGCCTCTTTTCCATTGTTTGATATTATTGTATTGATACCAATTTTTTTCAGAATACCCTTGATCACCATTTGATTAATTTTGTTATCTTCCGCAACTAAGACATCTAATTTTGCTAGTTGATCAGTGTGGATTTGAAACTTGTTATCTTGGTTTTTGTGGGTATTGTTTTGTTTGTTAAATATATCAAGTTGATTTTCTGTCGGTAGACCAAATTGGGCGGTGAAAGAAAATTCACTTCCTTTTCCTTCTTCTGACTCTACAGTTATTTCACCCTTCATAGCTTCGACCAACTGCTTTGAAATAGCTAATCCTAAACCGGTCCCTCCATATTTTCGTGTGGTGGATTTATCTGCTTGAGAAAATTTATCAAAAAGCTCTTGCTGATTTGATTTCGATATTCCAATGCCTGTATCCTTAACTGAAAAGTTGATTACTACTTTTTTATTTAACCTTTCCACTAGGTGTATTGCGATAGAAATACTACCCCCTGAAGTGAATTTTTTTGCGTTACCTATTAAGTTGATTAAAATTTGTCTTAGTCTATTTTGATCGCCAATTAAAAAAATTGGCACGTTTTTATCAACAAAGTTATTAAATTGAATACCTTTTTCTTCAAGCTCTAAAGAAACCATTCCATTGAATTGATTCATTATTTTATGAATATTAAACGTAGTCGATTCTAATTCAAATTTACCCGCTTCCATTTTTGAAAAATCTAAAATATCATTGATTAGGCTCAACAGAGACTTAGCAGAGCTGCTAGCTATTTCGCTAAACTCCTGTTGCTGAGTACTTAGTTTTGTATCGGATAACATCCTGAGCATGCCTATCACTCCGTTCATTGGCGTTCTAATTTCGTGACTCATATTGGCTAGAAATTCACCTTTTGCGTTATTCGATTGGTTTGCTTCATCTCTAGCTTTGACCAAATCGATTAACATTGTTTCTGACGATTGATTCAGCATTTCCAAGTTTTGGTTAGCTTTAGTTAGTGAGGTCGTTCGATCGTTGATTTTTTTTTCAAGGTTTAAAGTTAAATCTTCAGCTTGGGTTTGAGCTTTTACAAACTTACTAATAAGAACGGCGGTGTTACTGATCATGAATATAAAGAAAGCATACTTAACTTCAAAAATACTATTAGTTACATTATTAGCGGATTGTATTATGTTTATTGCGGAAGTAATTGAAACACCCAATGTTCCAATCAATAAATTACCTGCAATCGTTCCGAATAGTGTTTCTTTCAAAAGTGAAAAGAAGTGTTGCTTAATTTTCCCATCGATATTATTTGAAACTAATTTTTTATATGCCTTTATGCTTTCATAAAACATTCTGTAAAAAAGCACATAACCGATCGATAAAATTGCAGAATATTGCCAAAGTTTTAATAATTGATCTGCGACTATTGAGTTTCTAAATAAAGTAAATATTGAAAGTACCAAGATATAAGACAGAAATATTTTTGAATAAATCGTTAATTTGTAGCCTAATATCTGATCAAAAAACATCATTGAAAGTCCGCTAAATAAATAGAGTGATAAATATTCGAAACGGATAATTATTAATGAATCTTGAAAATATTGTTGTATTAAAGCCGTGCGGGTTATTAAATAGATAAATAAAGAAATACATAATAAACCAAAGGTTAGATTGTATAAACCTTTGGTTCTTTTAATGTACATAAAGACAAAAAACAATCCTAAAATTAGATAAGTAAAAGATAAAACAATGCTAGTTAGATTAACTCTTTTCTCCACTAATTTATCGTAATTACCAACTAAATAAGATTGCCTAGCATATAATCCAGTCGCCTCATTATTTACGAGTCCGATAATTTTAAAGGCTAATAAATTCAGACCATTTTTTAATCGTTTATCCTCAAGTTGAATTAAGATATCTCTAAGAAAACGATGAGTTTTAATTTCACCATTTTGATCAATAAATACTTCGCTTCTTATTAAATGACCATTTAAAAAGACTTGCCAGTTATTACCTATGGTCGATAGAAACAATCCAATAAAAGGATTTTTTTTATTATTATCTCTATTAAGACTAAAGCTTGTCACAAAGGTAAACGTTTGTGGTTTGGTATTTATCTTATCAGTTGATTTGTTATACAAAAAAGAGTGTATCTCTTGAGATTGAATGGTGACTGAACGCCCAGAGGTTTGAGAACCAGAGAGTTTCAGCCAAGGACTAGGCAGCTCTTTCGGTAATTGAGTCGTCCAGATATGCTCAAAACCCGCCCGAATGTAAATATCATTTTTAGTTAAGTCAATCATCTCTTCACTTTTAACAAAATTGCTAAAAAGTGTGATTAAAATGATAACTAATAAATGAAGGACGCTTTTTTTCAACAGGGATCTTTTAATTAAATTATATAGCTTTGGTTTAAATAAAGTATAGGCTAAAGTCACTGTTTTATTGAAAAACTTAGTAAAATATTTATGTTAGAGTTAAGTTTATTTTCTACTAATGATCACTTTTCCCTTTTTAATGACACTCTTACAGCAATTACCGCCTATTCTATAACTTAATTCTGCTGGTGACTCTATATCCCATAATACTAAGTCTGCTTGTTTGCCTATTGCTATAGAACCGACTTTAGAGTCAATATTTAAAGCTTTAGCGGCATTAATCGTTACACCTTTTAAAGCTTCAGTTGGTGTTAATTTGAACAATGTAGTCGCCATATTGAGCATCAATAATAGCGACAAACAAGGTGAACTGCCGGGGTTTGAGTCGGTCGCAATGGCAATTGGAATACCGTGATCTCTTAATGCTTGAATGGGTGGTAACTTTGTTTCTGAGAGGAAATAAAATGCGCCGGGGAGCAGTGTGGCTACTGTATTAGATTCTTTTAAATACTTTAAATCGTCAATCTTAATAAATTCTAAATGATCGACTGACCAAGCATTATATTCACTTGCAAGTTTAGAACCGCCAAGATCAGAAAGTTGTTCGGCGTGAAGTTTTACTGGTAATCCAAGTTCTTTGGCTTTCTCAAAAACTTTTTTTGTTTGTTGCAGATTAAAACCAATACTTTCACAAAATGCATCAACGCAATCAATTAAACCAAGTTCATTTAATTTTGGCATCATTGTTTCGCAGACTAATTCAATATAATCATCAGCGCGGCCTTTAAATTCGGTAGGTATAGCGTGCGCGCCTAAAAATGTTTTACTGATCTCAACATCCGAGTATTGCTCAAGATCGGAAGCGACTTGTAGCATTTTAGTCTCAGTTTCTAAATCTAAACCATAACCGGATTTAATTTCTAAGCTGGTAACACCTTCATCCATTAAATAACTAAGTCGCTTGGCGGCGAGTTTAAATAATTCACCTTTACTGGCATTGCGAGTTGCTTCAACCGTAGAGACTATTCCACCACCTGCATTTGCTAACTCCTCGTAAGTTGCGCCGTTTAACCGCATTTCAAATTCATTTACCCGGTTTCCGCCATAAACTAAATGAGTATGGCAATCAATTAACCCAGGAGTCACCCATTGACCTTTACCGTCAATTGACTCCTCAGTTTCTAACTGGTTAATCGATGCATCATTAGCCTCAAATATATCGGCAATCAAACCGTCTTTAATGCATATGACTGCATTTTCAAGTGTTCCGTAAGGATTCGATTGTTCATCCTCAACAGTTTGATGGTGCATAGAAGCTAAAGAAACATTATGTATGATGAGATCGTAAATATGTGCCATAATTTCGCGTAAAACTCAGGTTAGATATTTCAATGTAAATATCGGTAAAAGTATCGGGATGAATAAATTGCATAAATTATACGCGGAAAATATTCTGATTGGCAGTGATTGGAAAACAGAAGTCAGTTTAACCATCAATAATGGAATGATCACTGCGATTAAAGATGGAAAGGATGAAGGAGCTGTTGTGCTAGAGGGAGTGGTGATTCCCGGAATGGTTAATTGCCATTCCCATGCATTTCAAAGAGCTTTTGCTGGTTTTTCTGAATATCGAGCTAACTCTGAAGATAGTTTTTGGAGTTGGCGGGATATTATGTATAAATTTGTTGCAAAGATGACACCTGAAGATGCTTATGTAATCGCTAAGTTTGTTTATATTGAAATGTTAAAAGCGGGTTACACCAGTGTTGGAGAGTTTCATTATTTACATCATCAAGCAGGAGGTGAAAACTATAATGATCCCGCTGAAATGTCTCATCAAGTGATACAAGCCGCGAATGATGCCGGAATATCAATCACTCACTTACCGGTACTTTATACGTATGCCGGCTTTGGTAAAATGACACCATCAAAAGAACAAGCTCGGTTTATTCATTCCACCCAAGATTATATTGAATTAGTTAATCAATTGGATAAAAGATATTCTAATCAAGATAATTTTAAGTTAGGCATTGCGCCACATTCGTTACGAGCGGTTAGTGAAGAGCAGTTACATGAAATTGTCCCTTTTATTCGTACTTTAGACTCCGATGCACCTATCCACATTCACATCGCTGAACAATTGAAAGAAGTTGAAGATTGTTTATCTTTTTATAAAGCTCGCCCAGTTGAATGGCTTATCAATAAATATCAATTAGATGAACATTGGTGCTTAGTGCATGCGACTCATTTAACTGAAAAAGAAATTGAAAAAATGGCCAAAAGTGGGGCGGTTGTTGGCATTTGCCCTTTAACCGAAGCTAATCTTGGCGATGGTATCTTTCCAACAGCAGAATTTGCTAAATTAGGCGGGAAATTTGCGATAGGTTCTGACTCACATATCGGAATTAATGTTGCTGAGGAATTACGCTTGTTAGAGTATGCACAAAGATTGAGCCAGCAGCAAAGAGCGGTACTGGTAGATCAACATTGTAAATCAGTGGGTCAGTATCTTTATACAAAAACCTGTAAAGATGGTGCTACCTCACTAAATCAAAATGCCGGTGAAATTGCTATCGGAAAGAATGCAAATTTTCTTGTTCTTGATAATAATGAACCCTCTTTGTTTTGTAAAAAGGAATCCTTTATTTTAGATGCTAGCATTTTTGCCTGTAATAAACTGCCAGTTAAAGATGTTTATGTTTCAGGTGAGTTAATCGTTCAAGATGGACATCATAAACTTCAAAATGATAGTATCAATCAGTATCGTCAAGTTCTTAATAAATTAATCTAATGATGTAGTAAAAAATTCTCACTGCTGTTACTTTTATATGGTTAAGCTAATTAAGATGAAGCTTTTTTGATCTTCGTAACCTATGACATGCAACAATGTGTGGTTCACGAGATCGTTAGGCGTTATTAAAGCAGCACTACTTTTTAGCTAATTTGGGCTACACACAGGTAAAAGGTTGTCCCAAGTTAAACGTTCGGCTTGCAATCCTTTCCAGTTGACTTTGCTATAACGAATTTCGAAATCACTATCTTGCTGACTATCTTTGTCATGGGACCAAAGATTTTTTCATCATCAGATCCAATGTTGCTGTTTTTGCGTGTTTTATTATTGCTTTAATTTAATTTTAGATATTAGTATACTGTACGCTTTATATAACTCTCATCATAAGTAAACCCATTAGAGACATAAATATTTTAATACCTTAGGGGTGGTTTTTATCGCATGCGGTTCAGCTAATCATTTTAAAAAATGATGCATGTATGCTATAAACTGACTTGTGAAATATGTTCGAATACGAATGATAATATCAGACTCGGTTTAATAATCCCTTGCTTAAAATATTACTATAAGAATTTTTTTACAGATAACTTTTTCCTTGCTTTGGATCATATTTTGGAGAATAGATCAAAAATGAATATAAACCACGTTACTAGTACCGGTACTAATCCAATAATGACGGTAGGGTCTGCATTGTTAGTTCTTGGTTTTGTTTTATTTACAGTGCTTAATCCTCAATACGCTGAAACCATTTATAACGCAGTTAAATTTTTTATAGCTGACGAACTAGCATGGTATTACGTTGGCTTGATGAGTTTTTCTCTGTTTCTGGCTATTTATACTGCTTTTAGCCGTTTTGGTAATATTCGCCTTGGTAAAGAAGAAGAAGAACCAGAGTTTAGTTTTTTTTCTTGGTTTTCAATGTTATTCGGTGCAGGTATTGGGATTGGTATTCTGTTTTGGAGTATCGCTGAACCCATTTATCATTTCCAAAGCAACCCGTTCATCAGTGCAGAGAATTCACTATCGATTGAAGCGGCTCAAATCGCTATGCGTCTTAGTATTTTTCACTGGGGCTTACATGGTTGGGCTGTTTTTGCTATATCTGGCTTATCACTCGCTTATTTTTCATATTGTAAAGGTTTACCTTTGTCTGTACGTTCGGGCCTTTACCCTATTTTTGGAGAAAAAATTTATGGACCTATTGGTCATGCAGCCGATTTACTCGCTGTGTTTGGCACAGTTTTTGGTATTGCCACATCCTTAGGATTAGGAGCCCAACAAATGAATGCAGGGTTCAATTATCTCTTCGGTGTTCCTATATCGATCGCTAACCAAGTTGTCATCATCGGAGGGATTTCAATTCTTGCGACCTTGTCTGTGTTAAGTGGAATTAACAAAGGCATTAAATTGCTTAGCGAACTTAATATGCGTTTAACCCTTATTATTTTAACCTTCTTTATCGTTCTTGGGCCAACTTCATATCTATTAGGGGCCTTTGTTACTAACATTGGTGATTATTTAACTAATGCTGTATCACTTGGATTTTGGGTAGACTCTAATTCGGAAAGCGAATGGCAAGGTAATTGGACTATTTTTTACTGGGGATGGTGGATTGCTTGGGCACCTTTTGTTGGAGTGTTCATTGCTCGAATTTCAAAGGGGCGCACCATTAGAGAATTTGTTTTGGGGGTATTACTTGCACCCACGGTTTTAGCCGCATTTTGGATAACCGTTTTTGGCAATACAGCACTACATATTGAGCTGTTTGGTGCTGGTGGTGTCACAGAAGCGGTAAATGAGGATATCACGACAGCACTATTTACAACGATTGAATTGATGGGGCTAGGTAATATATTGACAATTGTTGGTGCTTCAATTTGTACCCTTATGTTAGTGACTTACTTTATCACTTCTGCTGATTCTGCGACCTTAGTTATTTGTAATCTAGTGACCATGGGAAACCAACATCCTCCGGCTCGATATAGAATATTTTGGGGCTTGTCGATTGGAGCTGTGGCGGGAGGGTTATTGCTCGCAGGCGGGCTTAAAATGTTACAGACCGCATCAATAGCAGCAGCTTTGCCTTTTTCGTTCGTTTTTATACTGATGGTATGGGGCCTCTATAAATCTCTTAGGGAGGACGATCAAGCGCTAAAAAATTCCTCACTTATGTTGAAAGTAACCTCCGATGATGATAAAAAACTCAAACCGGTAATTCACAAATAATATTACCACGCATATCCGGCTGGTCCTTGTTTGGTAAATATAAATTGGGCCGTGCTCATCTGCTGTTGATGAGATACCGGTTCCATTGATATCCATTGTATTTTTAATAGCCTTTAAATAAGTATATATAACTGGTAGGGTATTATAATGGTAAGTAATGTCAGCGTCTAAAGTAGGGTCAGCGTCTGAAATGTCATCTCTATTTTTTTAAAATAAATAAAGTCAGAGTGCTGAGCAATAAATCTATATCTATTGGCTTACCAATGTGGGCATTCATCCCAGCATTAAGGGATTTCTCTTCATCATCAGTCATAACATTAGCTGACAATGCGATGATGGGTAAATCGATGATTTTTAGATCATTTCGAATGGCGCGGCATGCATTTAATCCATCCATAATAGGCATTTGAATATCCATTAAAACAGCATCAAAATGATGTTTTTTTACCCTATAGCTCTAACATCAAATTCACTATTACTGCTTCAAGTCTCTGGAATAGCATAATTAACTACCAAAAACAAACAATATGACTATAATGATTAGCACCGTTGGTTTATACGACACAAAGTAGGAGGAAATACATGTATGACATCCTAGAGTATGATGATGCCCAAGAAGAAGTCAAAGAAATATATGATGATATTTTCATACATTTGGGCAACGAAGGTCTAGTAGACTATTTCAAGGTATTAGGTAAGTATAATGAAAATGTACTAGGGGTAACATGGAACATATTAAAAAACGTATTAATCAAAGGGGAGTTGCCCAGGCCACTTAAAGAGCTGGTTTTTGTCGCTGTATCAAATGAAAATAATTGCCGTTATTGTACCGATATTCATAGTGCCATGTGTAAAATGATAAATGTCGATGAAGAATCTTTGCAAAAAGTGTTAGAAAAATCAATAGACTTAAATCCCATAAGAGTCAAAATAGCGGTAGACTTTGCTATAAAAATGGCTGTCAACGTAAATTCAATTACACCAAAGGATCACCAAATTTTAATCGATGCTGGCATGAGTGAAATTGAGATATTTGAATTAATGTCATTAGTTAGTTTAGTCAACTATTCCAATACACTCGCACAAGCAATGATGATTGCAGTAGATAAAAATATCGCCAGTGTTTTAGAGCAAAAATCGCTATGAATAGAGATGTAATTGATACTTATCAATTGACTTCGCTGATTGAACTGACGAATGCTATGGCAGATGAAAGCCTACATTCAAAGCTAAAGATTGAAGATATAATAAAGAAATATACTAACAAGTTGATTTGGACCTTAAATTTTGAACATTGTTTTATGCTTGATAAAAATAAGGTTAGCCATTTAAGGTCTATTTATAATGGCAATGGCAATGGCAATGGCAATGGCAATGGCTGTGATGAAGATTTTAATAGTTTGAAAGAACATTCACTATCGTATTTCAAACAAAATAAAAAAATCACCATTGCCGATAAAAGTTTTCACTTAGCCTACAGCATATTATTTAAAGATAGACAAAGTTCACAAGTTTTGATTTTTCTCAAGAATGAATCAAAGTTTACACCCCAATGTTTAATAATTTTAGAGTTGTATTGTTTAGCCGTTAAAAAAGTAATAGAGTCAAAGGAAAATGAAAAAAAAAGAATAGAGTTGTATAATGAGCGACTTATTCTTGAACAGTCAAATAATGAAATTTCAAGATTTTTAGCAAACATGTCACATGAAATTAGAACGCCTATGAATGGACTTCTTGGGATGGTCTCGTTACTTAGCGATACTAAACTAAGTAGCGAACAAAATAACATGCTCGAAACGATAAAATCCTGTGGAAAAGGGCTGTTACATGTACTCAATGATATATTAGATTACAGTAAGTTTGAGTCTGGTAATCTTGAACTCGAGAGATTGGATTTTGAACTCATAAAATGCATTGACGAAATTATTTATTTATCCTCTTTTGAAGCAAATAATAAAAACATCAACATTGTCCTTGAAATTGATCAAATAACGCCTAAATACCTTAAGGGGGACGTTACCCGCATTAAACAAATCTTGATAAACTTCATGAATAATGCGATTAAGTTTACCCATGCTGGCGATATCAAACTATTGATTAGCAGCGTGAAAGTCGATGCAATCAATTACGAAGTTAACTTTGGTATTAAAGACACAGGTATAGGTATTAGTGAAGAAAATCAAAAGAAACTATTCCAAGCGTTTATTCAAGCAGATTCCTCTATCACGCGCAAATTCGGTGGGACGGGATTAGGTCTGGCAATATCAGCTAAATTAGCTAATGCAATGGATGGCAAAGTCAGTGTTGAAAGTAAAGAAGGTGTGGGCTCTACATTTAGCCTTTTGCTGCCATTAGAACAAGCACAGAGTGGACTAAACTCAGCAACAAATCAGCAGAAGTCGAAAGCTAGTGAAAAACTATCAGAAACGGCAATGACACATCAAATACTTGTTGTTGAAGACAACCGTATTAATCAAATTATAGCCGAAAATATGCTGAGAAAATTAGGTTTGTCCTGCGACATTGCTGTAAATGGACTAGAAGCATTAACCGCCGTAGCTAACAAAAAATATAGCCTTATTTTTATGGATATGCAGATGCCTGTTATGGATGGTATTAGCGCAACTAAAAAGATAGTCGAGAAATACGGTAACAAAAGACCTACTATAGTAGCCATGACCGCCAACGCATTTCAGAAAGACAAAGACAGGTGTATTAATGCTGGGATGAATGATTTTATTGCCAAGCCTTTCGATTTAGCTGAACTAGTGCGGGTTTTGTCTCAGTACGATAAAGTTACTGAGATAATAGCAACTAGTAAGCTAAAGTCATCATAAGCTATCACATATGATCGTTGGGAAAATAGTCCACAGCCCTGTCTAAAAGCTGTGTAATTCGGCATAACGTTCCATCGGAACGTTCATTTCTTCTTGCAACCATTTACCTTTAGTAAGTAATTCATCTTTTGTTATCAATGAGATGTCGTTTTTGAATGCGAGTGCAATCCTGTTTCCAGATTCTACTTCGAAACTGAGTAGACGGTAATCAAATTCTATCGCGAGTAATTCATCTAATTCTTCTTGTAATTTAGGTGAGGTATGCCTGATATTGAGTACGAGAATACCCTCTTGGTTGATCGTGTTTTTACAATCGCGCAAGAAAGGTGCTTTTATTTGTTTCGGTTTCATACCTTGGGAGTTGTATAGATCTGAAAAGATAATATCACTTTTTATGTCAGTGTATTTGATGTAGTGCATAGCATCGTCTATATGAATGACTAAGCGATTAGTAGCGGATAAGTAAAAATACTTTTTTGCGATCTCTACAACTGCTTCACGATATTCAATCGCGTGTACGTTCAACCCGGAAGAACTAATGAGCAGGTTCTTTGCCATTGAGCCTGCACCCAGTCACATAATGGTAGCTGTTTTTTAAGATGGGGATAAAAAATAACCCGCCATCATTGCTTAGGTGTAACCGAGATTTAATCCATTAACGTGATTTAGTTTCATGTAACTTTGCTGGGTTTTTCCAGCAAAGCTGAGGATCCGGCTGGTCCTTGTTTGGTAAACATAAATTGGGCCGTGCTCATCTGCTGTTGATGAGATACCGGTTCCATTGATATCCATTGTATTTTTAATAGCCTTTAAATAAGTATATATAACTGGTAGGGTATTATAATGGTAAGTAATGTCAGCG
>JBLIBL010000030.1:0-36883 GCA_047633355.1 Polaribacter sp. | reverse complement strand
TTCCATTGGATAGAACTAAGGTAAAGGGAGCATCACTCTCATTTATACCGATTCTGATGGTTTTTTTTTGCTTAGTTGTAGCGGTATTTGTTTGAGCGTGAATTGAGCTAATGAATAAACTATTTAATAGAAGTATTTGCAAAAATAAAAAAACGACTAATGACCTAAATCTATAGAATATACAGGTTTCTTTTGATAAATAAGAAAAGTTAGTCATACGCTGCAAGTCCCTTTTGCTTTGTTGTCACAGTTAACCATAGTCATAATATTGGGAAATGTCTAGTTTTAGACTTATCCAACCAGCATATGGCTATTTGTTAGGTATTTTCATTACTTTAAGGAATAAGGTCGTGCCACGGGTTAATCGTTATTTATAGCGAGCTTAACTTTGAATATAGCTCCTCCAATTAGCTTCGACCGAGCAACGCATATTTCTCCTTTATGCCAATGAGTAATTCTTTCCACAATGGCTAGTCCCATACCATAACTGCTACTGTCAAATTTGATGAATGGTTTAAATATGTCTAGCTGTCTTTCCTTGCTAATTCCTTTTCCGTCATCATGAATATTCACCCAGCAGTTTTGCGAATTGGAGACTATTTCGATGATAATTTTGTGTTCGCAAAACTTAATTGCGTTACTTAATAGATTGTTAAATACCAGGCTGAGGTATTTAGGATCGCCCACGATTTCAACTGAATCAGTTGGCTTAATAAAGTCAATAGGATTCTCTTCAGTATTATAGTAATCATGGCATTGACTAATTATTTGAATTAAATCTATAGATTTGAGTTCTTGTCTTATCAATGATTGTTCAAGTTTTGCGTAATCAAGAAGCACTTCGATCAGCGATTGCATTTCATCAATATCCCGACTTAATCTTTGTTGATATTTTACTCGGTTGTTTTGGTCATTTGATTCTGACAAAACATCGACTCCAAGCCTAAGTCTTGCTAGAGGTGTTCTTAAATCGTGAGATACGGCACTACTGATTAGTTTATTATCATTTACCAGTGATTCTATTCTCTGTGCCATACGATTGAATTCGATTTCTATATCGCTTATATAGGATGTTTTACTCAATTTGATTCGTTGGGTTAAATCACCTGAACCAAATTTAACTGCTATTTGTTGGAGCAGATTTAGACGTTTAACTAAAGGATAAGACCAGAGTAATATCAGTATGAAAACACTAAAATAAAATAATGCGGTCAGTATGATACTTAAAGACGACGTTGGTGAGTCTTGGCTCAATTCGTTAGGTGTAAAACTGAATACAACTTGGTTTCGAGATAGATAAAAATGCAGTGACAACTTGTTATCACTTTCTAATACTAAACTTTCTCCCGCTAAAAAATCTTTTTCTAATTCAACTGGTAGTGGAAAATCGGCCCTATTAATCATCGATATTTTATTGTGATTAAGTTTGTTCCATTGTTTGATGAAATTTTCGGGCTCACTAATGGAATTAATACTATTCGCTAATTGATGACCCAATAACTTATAGTTACCAATTATGTCTGATTCTGAATTTTCTTGAAGGTTACTAGGATTACTGCTACTACTACTTCTATTATAATTATCGCTATAGTTTTCAAAAAATTGATCAATACCCCAACTTATCCCTATTACTGCAATAAGGACAATTATAACTAAGGATGAAGTGAGTTTTTGCATAGTAATTATTGCTTTTGAAGTTTTTATACTTCACCAAGTCTCTGGTGAGAAAAGATACCCTTTGCCCCAAACCGTTTTGATTATCTGTTGGGACTCTAATTTTAAAGATAGTTTTTTCCTAAGACGAGAGACTAATATGTCTGTCGAACGATCAAACCCATCGTATTCAATTCCTCTCAACTCTTTTATTAAGGAATCGCGACTGACAATTTCACCGGCTTGATTTGCTAAAATCCAAAGTATATTAAATTCATTTGAAGATATTTCAATTACTCTGTCATCAAAGCGAACGCATCTTGATTTTTGCTCGATAGTTAGTCTACCAAAAGTTAAGCGTTCGGAGTTGTTTTTTTCATTGCTCTGGGATACATTACGACGCAATAAACTTTTAATTCTTGCAAGCAGTACTCTCGCTCTTATAGGTTTAGTGATGTAATCATCTGCACCCAACTCTAATCCTAATACTTCATCAAACTCATCATCTCTGGCGGTCATTATTAAAATAGGATTGTGATAAAACGGCCTTACTTCACGACAAACATCGAAGCCGTCCTTGGCCGGTAAATTAATATCGAGCAAAACTAAATCGGGTATGTCGGATTTGATTAACTCTACGGCTTGATCACCTCTATTAGAAACGCCTACCGAAAAATCATGATCCGTCAGGTAGTCGGCTATCCAGCTGGCGAGTGAATCGTCATCTTCAACAACTAAAATATATTTTTTTGATTCGTTGTTCATACTGTTCCTGATACCGTTCCTGAATTCAGAGTTTGAACTCTAGTGATTAAAATAATCTCCAGCTCGCACGTCTTCTTTTTTTATTACCATAAACCCATGCAACTATAACTTCAGCATCTGCAATTTTGGCAGAGTCGTTTTTAGTTCTTAACACAAAACGTCTACTTTTTTTAGATTGAAAATCCATCTCGAAACGCCCTTGGTCTAAATTGGACCAACAACGTAAAGAATTATTTGAACCTTCAACAAACAAACAAAAGTCACCCTTGTTATCTGTTTGCCATTTTAAAACAATATTTTGATAACAAACTTGACTTTCTCTAAGTGCAACACAACGTTCTGGGGTAACCGTTAGGTGGACGAGCTTCTTATTTGAAGTATCTTCATATTTAGTTTCAGCGAATAAATTAGTGGTCGTAAAACTTAGAGACATTACAAATATTATTCTTACCAATGATAGTCGTTTTTTCATCCAGTACTGTTTAGTTTGTGTCGTTTGTTTCATTATTTTTATAGTCATTTTTCTAGCCCCTTTTAAAATAACTTAAAAAACGTAACTTACAGTGGCTCTCGCACTAAGAAAATGCTGACTATTATTCGCTCTTAAAGGACTATTAGCAAATTCTTCGGAACCATATACGTAATTAAGTTTACTTCTAAACACCCAACTTTCAGAGATTGGATAAGTGATACCTAACTCGGTAGAAAATGTGGTGGATGCCCCTGCTTTGTATTGCTCAAAATCATCGTTTGCTTCTACAGAATTAACGCCCCAATAATAATCATTAATATCCTCAGCAGAATAATGAAGTCCAACCACCATATGGGTATTCAAATTTCGATATTGCCAGCTTGTTCCAGCCAAAACCGAAGCTTGAAGGCCATCAAAATCATCATTAGATGCTCTTTTAACTTCAAACTGAAATATATCTTTGTTGTAGAAACCTGTTGCTCTAATTCCGATAGTGCCCACAGATTCTCTTTTACGCAGAGAAACAAAGTCATCACTAACATCGGAATCAATTCCAAAAATAGAGCCACCAACAATATCATAACTCCAATGGTCGGTATTCAATGCATTATAACCAAACACAAAACCATCATCATCATTGATATCAATAAATAAGCCTTTCCATTGATAACCTAGATTAATTTGTGGACCAACAGCGTATTTTTTGTCGTCTTCATTGCCTTTGAATATGATGGTGTTTGTGACATAAACACCCACGCCTAATTCAAAATAGCCGCCATCTTCACGGGCATCTTCGGTGTTAGCTGATTCTCTAATATCACGCGTGATACCGCTAGCTAAAATAGATTGGCTGCAAAGGGTTAGTAACAGTGCAGCAGTTAATTTTGTATAAGTGTATTTGGACATTTTTATTGCCTTGATTGATTAATGTGGTACAGATATTAACGGATTGCCATTATTGTAGACGTAACACCTTTAATCAGTCTGTAACAAAGTGTATCTTGTGGTTATTGTCTACTATTTACATACTAACGCCTCTATATTATTGATAAACTGCTTCGATTTAGCGTTATTTGGCTCGATCGGCACCATTTCTTTCCATTTAAAAGAAGACTACCTACTATGAAGAATAAAAAAGAAAACAGAAGTAAACTGTCTCAACTACTGTCTCAACTACTGTCCATCTCCTTACTATTATTATTTCCCATCACTTCAGTGTTTGCGCACAGTGGTGCTCATCCTGTGAGATACGCAAGCGTTAACGGTACTGATGAAGGTGTTTGTAACAATCCTACCTTTCCGTGCAAAACTATAGCTTACACCGTTAATCAATCTTCTAAGGGAGATAAAATTCACGTAGCAGAAGGCGAGTATCAGGTACAAAGTCTGGACATATTCTACCTACTGAGCGATATGGTGGAATTAAAGGGCGGATACTCAAAGAATTTTAGGAAGCAAGATTCAAACAAGCATCTGACAACTATTATGGGCATTCCTGCTGACTTTAGAGAACGTTTAGTGAAAAGAGGCTTTCGTTTATTGCAAGATTCTAAGGGTGCCGATATTCAATTGAGCATTAAGGATCGAAAAATGCTCGAAACTTATCAAAAAATTACCAGCAAAGCAGAAGGTTCCGCTGAGTGCATTAATGGTTTAGCAGCCACTTACGAGTGTCATAACATCGATCTTCAATCGCATATTCCGCTCAATGAATTTAGCTCTGTGCCGAGTAGTGCCAACGATATTTGGGGATTTGTTGATCTTAATAATCAAAGGGAATACGCGATTATGGGATTGATGAATGCGACCGTTGTGGTTGATGTGACTAACCCTGCACTTCCTGTTGAGATTGGCTCGGTCACTGGCACTTCATCAAGTTGGAGAGATGTGAAAGTTTATCAAGTGTTTGATGATGCGAGTTCCAGTTACAAGGCATACGCTTATGTCACCACAGAAGCTTTTTCGCAAGGCATGCAAATTCTAGATTTAACCGACTTGCCTAATCAAGTAACGCTTGCGGCCACCATCAATGAGTTTTCAACTGCGCACAATGTTTATCTTGCTAACATAAACTACGACGATGGAACTGCATTAGAGGGACTTAATCCTTATATTTACGTTGAAGGATCAAATAATGACGGCGGCGCTTTTCGAGTTTTCGATTTAGTCGACCCAATTAATCCGGCATTGGTCGCAACCGCCCCTAGTGGTTCGGGTTATGTGCATGATGCTACTAGTTTTGTGATTACCGACGATAGAACCGCTGATTGTGTTAACGGCAATAACCCTTGTGAGCTCTTTATAGATTTTAATGAATTGACGGTTGATATTTGGGATATGACAAATCTGTCAACGCCAACTATGTTGAGCAGTACTGGTTATTCGAACGCAAGTTATACTCATTCGGGTTGGTGGTCAGAAGATATGATGACTATCTTTATTCAAGATGAACTAGACGAACAAAACTTCGGATTAAA
Source organism: Polaribacter sp. (assembly GCA_047633355.1). GTDB lineage: Bacteria > Pseudomonadota > Gammaproteobacteria > Enterobacterales > Kangiellaceae. Next base: position 31,516 of record JBLIBL010000030.1, on the reverse strand, counting down.
TACTACGATGAGGTCCTTAGATATTAGTGACCTTATTAATCCGCAGATTTCAGGGATTTATACAGGGCAAACTGCTGCAATTGATCACAATGGTTTTACCTTGGGCAACTACTATTATATGTCTAATTATCAGCGCGGATTAAGTGTCATTGACGTTTCTGACCCAACGGATATGAAAGATGTCGCATTTTTTGATAGTTATTCGATCCCTGCGGCCAACACCGCTAATTTTAATGGTGCGTGGGGAACTTACCCGTACCTTCCTAGTGGCAATATACTCATTAGTGATATTGAATATGGGCTGTTTGTGGTTAAGCTAAATGAAAATGATGGGGCCTTTCCTGGAACCGAAAATATGCTTCCAACTTCGAGTTACACATTCTCAAACAACAACTTAGCTGTGACCTTCACGGATACCAGTAGCGATAGCGACGGAACAGTAGATTCTTGGAATTGGGACCTTGGTGATGGAAATTTATCAACGGCTAAAAACCCAAGTAATACCTATGCTGCAGCCGGCAGTTACACCGTCAGTCTAACGGTCACTGATAATGATGGTGCAACCGGAATTTCAACTCAAACAATTACCGTGAGTGATGGCGCTGGAAATACAACGGGTGGATTTACTGAAACTGCTTTAGCACCAGCGCGCGGTGAGAATTTGTCTTTCACTATTGATGTCCCTGCCGGAGCAACATCGCTGGTCGTAGATACCTCAGGTGGAACCGGAGATGCCGATTTAATTATTAATTTTGGTTCGACACCAACTCGGAGCAATAATGATTGTATTCAACAAGGTGCCGGTAATACGCACAATTGTACAATGACTAACCCATCAGAAGGCACTTGGTTTATCATTGTTCGAGGTACTCAAGCTTCTTCTGGTGTTCAATTAGATGCCTATTGGTTTACAGAGGCTACTGTAAATTCTGCACCGACAGCTGAATTTACCTTCAGTTCTACCGATCTAGAAACAACGTTTACAGATAACAGTAGTGATACAGACGGTAGTGTTACATCATGGAGTTGGGACTTTGGCGATAGTAATACTTCAACAACTCAAAATCCTAGTAATAGCTACGCAGTATCAGGCAGTTACAGTGTTAGTCTAACGGTCACTGATAATGATGGTGAGACAAATACTTCAACTCAAACTGTTACAGTGAGTGAAGGAGGCGGAAGTACAACGGGCGGATTCACTGAAGTTGATTTAGCTCCAGCCCGTGGTGAGAACTTATCTTTCACCATTGTCGTTCCGGCAGATGCAACATCACTAGCGGTGGATATTTCAGCTGGAACTGGTGATGCCGATTTAGTCATTAACTTTGGCTCAGCACCAACTCGAACCAATAATGATTGTATCCAGCAAGGAGCCGGTAATACGCATAATTGTACAATCACTAACCCAACAGAAGGTTCTTGGTTTATCATCATTAGAGGCGCACAGGCTTCTTCGGGTGTTAAACTGGATGCTTATTGGAATCAATAGTTGGAGGCATTGTTAAAGCGTTCGCCTGAGTTTTGAATACTCGTTTTCGAGACGTTTAAAGCATCAAGCGATTTTCTTCATTTGCTTATGCCTCTCGGGCTCTTACTATTGAACTCTGGCTGGCAAAGCTCGACCAAAATAAATAGGGATTAGAGCTCAATGCTTCTGTAGTCCAGCTAATCTCTCTTAGTTACAAAGAAAGGCACAGATGTTTTATGATCGGCTCACTAACGCGAATAATAAAACAATTTCTCTTGAATAAAATAGGGGGGAAAGGGATGTTCTTATTTTTATTTAAGCTGTATCTAAGAAAATTGGTGAAATATCCACCAAAAACAATGCTTTCAGTATGAATAACCTATAGAATACGCGCCTCGTTTTTACTGATGTGATTATATCAAAGCTCGTCAGTAAAGCTTAGAAAGAATATTTTGAGGCATAGACTCCAGTGATTGAAAAATTAAGAAACATCGCCATTATTGCGCACGTTGACCATGGTAAAACAACTTTAGTTGATAAATTATTAATGCAGTCCGGTACTTTAGAAGCACGTAAAGAACCTACTGAGCGTATGATGGATTCTAATGACTTAGAAAAAGAGCGTGGTATCACTATTCTTTCTAAGAACACAGCTATTCGTTGGAATGATTACCGTATCAACATTGTGGACACCCCTGGGCATGCAGATTTTGGTGGCGAAGTTGAACGTATTATGTCTATGGTAGACTCTGTTTTATTGTTAGTCGACGCCGTTGATGGTCCAATGCCTCAAACTCGTTTTGTCACGCAAAAAGCATTTGCTCAAGGTTTAAAGCCTGTTGTTATTGTTAATAAAATTGATCGTCCAGGCGCTCGCCCGGATTGGGTAATTGATCAAATTTTTGATTTATTCGACCAACTAGGCGCTACAGATGAACAACTCGATTTTCCTGTTATTTATGCGTCAGCTTTAAATGGTTATGCTTCACTTGATGATAGTGTTCGTGAAGGTGATATGACACCCATTTTTGAAGCGATTGTTAAACATGTTGAAGCACCTAAAGTGGAAGCTAATGGACCGACTCAAATGCAAGTTATTTCGCTTGATTATTCGAGTTATGTTGGAGCGATTGCGGTTGGTCGTGTAAACCGCGGAACGATCAAGAAAAATCAACAATTAATTAGTATTGACGCAGAAGGTAAAACAAGGAAGGTTAAAGTAGGTCAAGTATTAGGTTATATGGGTCTAGAAAGATCTGAAATTGAAGAAGCTAATGCGGGAGATATCATTGCCATTACAGGTATTGGGCAACCCAAAATATCTGATACATTATGTGACCCCGATAACATTGAAGCATTAACACCTTTAACCGTTGACGAACCAACCGTTACTATGACTTTTCAGGTTAATACTTCGCCATTTGTTGGTAAAGAAGGTAAGTTATTAACCTCTCGTCAAATTTTTGATCGTCTTCAAAAAGAATTAATTCATAACGTTGCTTTGCGTGTAGAGCAATTAGATGATGCTGATAAATTTAAAGTATCAGGTCGTGGCGAATTACATCTATCAGTATTAATTGAAACGATGCGGCGTGAAGGTTTTGAAATGGCTGTTTCTCGCCCAGAAGTTATCATGAGAGAAGTTGATGGGGTTATGTGTGAACCTTATGAAAATGTCACTATTGATGTTGAAGAAGCGCATCAAGGTACTATTATGGAGGCTTTAGGTGAACGTAAAGCCGAAATGCGAAATATGCAGTTAGATGGAGCAGGTCGTGTTCGACTTGATTTTTTCATGCCGTCACGTGGTTTAATTGGCTTTCAAACTGAGTTTATGACGGCCACATCAGGTACAGGCTTAATTTACCATACCTTTGATTCGTATGCGCCAGCCTTTAAAGGTGCTTTAGCACAACGTCGGAATGGTGTAATGATTGCTAACTGTGCAGGTAAAGCAGTTGCTTATGCTTTGTGGAATTTCCAGGACAAAGGTCGTTTATTTATTGGTCATGGTGTTGAAGTGTATGAAGGCATGGTTATTGGTAGTCACAATCGTGATAATGATTTAACGGTTAATACGATTAAAGGAAAGCAGCTGACTAACGTTCGTGCATCGGGTACTGATGAAGCGACTGTTTTATCACCACACATTACTATGAGCTTAGAGCAAAGTCTTGAATTTATTGATGATGATGAGTTGGTTGAAGTAACACCAATAAGTATTAGGATCCGTAAAAAATATTTGACTGAAAATGAGCGTAAGCGAGCTTCACGCTCACCTAAAGATAAAAGCGAATAGCTTCTAGCTGCAAAATGATGTATAGAAAAACATAAATATTTAGCAATAACAAAAAGCCCTCCTAGAGGGCTTTTTTCGGTCTAAACCTTTCCTATTAGTAAAGTCCAAATCAATGCAATGCGTTAGGAAATAACTTATGTCTGAAAAACGAGTTTACCCAAGAGAAGCGACAGTTGAACTGGTGCATGTTGATATTCTGCAAGCATCCAATGAAACGATTAAAGATAAAACCAGATACGAAGGTGTTTTGATAGATGTCTCTAGTAATGGCATTCGATTACAGGCAAACACCGATTAGAAAAAAGTGCTCAACTCGATTTGTTAGTTGAGTTTGAATCTAATCATAGTCAGTACCAGTTGAGTGCTAAAGTAATGTGGGTGTCAGAAACAACCGAAAATGAGTTTATTGCGGGTTTGGAACTTGACACAGAAAGAACCCCTGATTTAGAGTCTTGGCAAAAACGTTTTATGTGATTTTATTTTACAAGCTTACTTTACTGACTTACTGGTTGGTTTTAAAGCTCACCTTGCAGGCTTGAATTAATCTTAAAGAAAGTGGGATAGTTTTTAGCGTCGCTTTTTTAACATTAGCTGTCTCATCTGATTTTCAGTCAAAGGGTCTGAGTATAAGAAGCCTTGACCTAATTGACATCGCTGTTCTAATAGAAAATTCTCTTGGTTTTCATTCTCAATGCCACTAGCAACACTCTTAATACCTAGTTTTCTAATGACATCCATCATGCTTTTCAGTATTACCTGACTAAACTGATCTTTACCAATCTCTCTAATTAACGACTTATCAAAACGAACCATTGAAAAATCAAATAATTTTATTTTTTGTAAATGGGTACTATTTTTTGCAAACTCTGACAACATTAGCGCGATGCCTAAATCTTTTAAGCGAATAATTATATCCGATAATTGTGAGGTTTCATTACTTAAGCAATCTTCATTCAATGAAATAATTATATCTGCGGGATTGATATTATTTTCGATTAAAGATTGAGAAATAAAAGTCAATTCAGGATTGGATAGTAAATATTGGCTTGATAAATTAAAGTTGAGATTTATCTGTATGTCTTCTTGATTCCAGCGATGTAAACTTTTTAATGTATTGGAAATCATCCAATTGGTGACTTTAGTTAACATTCCCACTTCTGAGGCGATTGTAAAAAATTGTGTGGGATAAATAATCGTTTCCTTGCTCATTTGCCAGCGAAAACTGACTTCCGCATCAAGTATGACATGACTTTTAAGCTCGACAACGGGCTGGAAAACTAAAAACAACTCATTATTGTTAATGGCTTGCGATAGTTTGATTTCCATCTCTTTTTTAGCTACTGCTCGTTTATTTCGACTTTCTTGAAAATAACTAAAAGGGACATTTTTTTGTGAACTAGAATTTTGTATTATGGTTTTCTCTAAAGCTAGCTCAGCTTTTGTTACCAGATCAATCCAGTTAGTCGAGTCATCAGGATATTTGGAAATGCCAGCTTGAACAGAAATATGATAGTCAATATCTTTTAATGAAAACGGTTTAATCGTTTCAGTTATTAATTGATTTATAGTACTAATGGTCTCTTCATCACCTAATTTATGGCGCAATATTATCATAAGATGAGTTTCATCAAATTTAGCGAGTACATCGTCCTTATCAATATAGGGTAATAAACGAGTAATCAAAAGTCTCAATAGATCCAATAGTTCGTTGCTTTGAAGTTGTTCGACATACTCTATTCCCAATAAAATCAATGAAAAACTTTTCTTTGCCTTCTCACTTTTTTTTATTATTTCTTTTAGTCTATCGAAGGCCAGTACTTTGTTAGGCAGCCCGCTTGCTTGGTCGTGAAATCGATTATTATAGTTGTCATTTGTCGTTCCAGACTCACTGATATCGCTCATCACGACTAGGTAACCGCTATCTCGACCATCTTTGGAGATAATATTGATTCGTATATCCACTGGAAAACTTGATTCATTTCTTCTGGGAACTGAACTCTCACCTTTCCAGCGTTTATTTTGTATCACCTTGTTTTTTATTTCATTTGTTTCTGTTGAAGTAAATCTTGAAAATGCAATATCAACCATACTGCGACCAATCATTTGTTCGCCAATATAGCCGGTTGAAATCTCGTATGCTTGATTGACAGCGATAACAGTTAAATCATTATCTAAAATGAAAATAATATCTAATGTACTTTCAAATGCATGGCTAAAAAAATTCAATCGTTCTTCAACCTTTTTTTCGTTATCAACGTTAACCCAAATTCCCGAACCCTTAAGTGGTGAGCCATTTTCGGTATAGCTAACTATTTTTCCATGAATGTAATTCCAAATGAGTTCACCATGAAAATAGACTCTAAAGGTTTCTGAAATTGTCGTTGTTTTACCATTTAAAAATTCACTCCAAGTGGATTTTATTTTTTCTAAATCATCTTTGTAAATGTAATCAAAATACCTTTCTAAACTTAAAGCCATTGGAGTGTGTGATTCTTGAAAAATAATGATTTCCGTTGAAAGGCCTTGCGTAATATTAAATTCCCAAATGCCTCTATCTTTATCAAGTAAAGCGTTTTCTAACCTTTTTTCATCTTTAGCGAATTGTGATAGCATTTTTTTGTTGCGTTTATTTTTTATGAGTAAGCAAATAATTGTAAATATGAGAAAAAGCATAATTATTGCAAAAATAGTAAAATCAATTTGTTTATTAAATATTAAATCATCATCGACAATTATATTAAGTTGAATTACTTTCGATTCGTTAAGATCATATTTAGAGCGGGCTTTAATGCGAAGAGAGTAATGTCCTGGTGGTAAGTTAGTCAATGAGATCTCTGGACGCATAGTCATTTTTTTAAGTAAATGCTCTTTACCTTCAAGCCAATATTCAAATTCCCAACTTTTAGTTTTGCGAAAATCTAATATTGTCATTTGAATTGATAAAGTCGTGTTCTTTACAAGCGTTATTCCTGGAGTCACATGGCTGGGGAAAGTTAATGTTTCTACTTTCTTATTATGTGTCAAGGTGATTTTTGTTATTTTTGGTGTTTGTAATGTTTCATTGATAGGTACGAGTTTTAGGGGATTGATAATGGTGAGCCCATTAGGCCCACCGTAAATCAAATGCTCATTAGCTAATAGTGAGGCGCCTTCATTAAACTCATTGTTAGGTAATCCGAAGCTTGAATCGTAAATCGAATGGTCTAATTTTTTGGGATGGATTCTTATGAGGCCTGTATTAGTGGTAGCCCAAACAAATCGATGGCTCATTTCCAGTGAGTAAACGGAGTTATCAGCTAAACCACTTTCTTTATTGAGGTGGATAATTTTATTTTTATCGAAAACTGCTGTTTCAGGTTGTTCATTAGAGAGTAGGGCATTTAATTCATTGTCTTCAAATATGTAGATACCGTCGCCATTGTAAGATAGCCATAATCGATTGTTGATAAACAAAATATCAGTGAGTGAGTAGAGCTGGCCTTTCGCATTAAGTTTAGATGGTAATAGGGACCTAATTAGTCCACTTTTTTGTGAGTAAATAAAGACCCCCGCATCAGTGGCGGATAAAATATTTCCGTTAATTTGCGTAATATATCGAGTCATTTTGTTTTTGTCGCGATGACTTAAGGACTTGTCGTAAGTAAATTGGTTTAACTGGATATTAAATTTTAAAGTCCCGATATTTGTCGCTAACCACAGGATATCGTTTGTAATCGAAGTAAGTGAAAAAATGATGAATTTATCATCAACATCTAACCACTTAGGCCGAAAATGAGTGAGTTTTTTTGTTTCTACATTGATGTTACTAAGGTCGTTAGCTGTAGCAAGCCATAATGTATTGTTAAGTTGTAATAAATCATATATCTTCGCTTGTTTATCAAGTGTTTTTGGTTTTGTAAAATCAAAAGGATTGCTAACTTCAAGCGATTCAGCATTTATATAATTGAGACCTTTGTCAGTCCCTACCCAGTAATTTCCATTGTTATCTTGATCGATACTCCAGACATTATTGTCATTAAGGTGATATTTCTTGTCAGTGGCGTTTTTGTTAAATACGATGAAATCGCGATTCATCGTATTCCATATATACGCTCCTCGGTTGCGAGTTCCAATCCAAAGTAGATTTTGAGAATCTAAAAAAAGAGTTCTTATACGATAACTCGAGGTATTGGGTAAAACATCGTTAAGTGAAAATAATTTAATTATTTCTTTGTTTTTTGGTTGAAAGCTATAAATCGCATCCTTGGTTGAATAAATAATTTCAGTTTGGGTAGCACTTTTGGATAAAACAAAGTCAGTGACCGCGTTTTCACTTATATTTTGGATAGGAATTTTGATGTTTTCTACATTCAACTTTGCAAAGTTAGTTTTCTTTGGGATATCTAATTGATAAAATCCCGTAGAGGTAGTTAAGAATATAGAATGATTCATCAATATTTTTATTCGATGAATCGGTAAACTATCTATCTCGCTATTAGTCACTACTTTTATTAATCTTTGATTAACTAGGTCAAAGAAATAAATACCTTGACTTGTTCCCAGCCAAATTCGATTTTTATCTGCATAGTAAGAAAGTAAATTAAAATTAATTCTTTGAAATAATTTCATAGATGCTGGTTGGCTTATTTCTCTATTTTTAATCCCGTAGTGATATAATCCATTCCAAGTAACCACCCAACTATTACCGCCTGACACCTCAACACTTCCAACAATCCGATTAGCATTATTCTGTAGCTTTGCAGGTGATGGAAATTTAGACATTTGTAGTTCATTGTGATTTTCATCAAAAATTGAAAGACCACTTTCAGTGGCTAGCCAAAAATTATTGTTACTGTCTTGATTGATTTGCGTAATCGATTTGTGAGGCAATGCGGATTGAGCGCCTGTTAGGTTCTTTATTCGATAGCCATCGTAACGATTGATGCCTAATTCGGTCGCTATCCAAATAAATCCTTGCCCATCTTGATAGATCTGATTGACTGTATTTTCGCTTAACCCATTTTCAGTGGATAGCTGCTTCAAGTTAGCGAACTGAATCTTAGATAATAGCTCCGCTTCATAGATTGAGTAAGCATTGGGGATGGAACAGATGCTTAATAAGATTAATAGACAAAAATTGGCATAATGAGCGGGCCGACAAAAAAAATTTTGTCGCTGATGAGAAATGGGAAATATTGGGTCATTTATTTGAATCATAGAGCGTTAATATACCATATGAGCAGTTTGTTCGAGCAGCCAATTCTTTATTTTCAATTAATTCATAATATCGCTTGTTTTAATCATTACCTTTAGATAGAATGCCGTCCACATTGATGCGGGGTGGAGCAGCCTGGTAGCTCGTCGGGCTCATAACCCGAAGGTCGTTGGTTCGAATCCAGCCCCCGCTACCAATTGAATCAATATTAGGTATCTTAAATGATGCTAATACTGATTAATAGTTTATTTTTTCAGGCGAAATAAGCGAACACAAAAAGGTTTATATAGAGGATAGATTTTATAACTTTTATTAAACTCCAGCAGTTTTTGGAATGGGCCTTTTGGCCCATTTTTTGTTTCTAAAGAGGCTCTTTGGAAAATATTTGAATTACAGAGTTAAAAGATGACAAAAACTGAACAATTATCTGAAATGCTTAAACCTGCAGCTGAAGCTTTAGGTTATGAGTTTTTAGGGATCGAGTATGTTGGGCAAGGCGTACATTCTGTTTTGCGAGTATATATTGACCATGAAAATGGTATTGGTGTAGAAGACTGTAGTAAAGTAAGCCATCAAGTGAGTGGCATTTTAGAAGTAGAAGATCCGATTGCTAGTCAATACACGTTAGAAGTTTCATCACCAGGATTAGATAGACCACTATTTAATTTACCTCATTTTAAAAAAGTAGTTGGGGAAATAGTGAGTATTAAATGTCATCTTGGTGTGGATGGCCGTCGTAAGTTTAAAGGTAAGCTGATTGAAGTATCGGAGAAACAATTAGTCATAGAAGTTGATGGTCAACTTTATGAGGCAGATTTCCGAGATGTTGATAAAGGACATCTAGTCGCAGAGATCTAGTCGCAGCAGAGATTTTAATCGATTTAAACATTGCAAAATTTTTAGGATTTTGAGGTTAATAGAAATATGAACAACAAAGAAATATTATTAGTCGTTGAAGCCGTTTCAAATGAAAAGGATGTAGACCGCGAAGTTATTTTTGAGGCAATAGAAGCCGCAATTGCAACGGCAACCCGTAAAAAGAAAGGCATTGATATTGAAGTCAGAATCGATATTGATCGCGACATCGGGAGTTATCAAACTTTTAGACGATGGAAAGCGATTGACCTAGATGCTAGAGATGCGTTATTAACTGAAGACGATGAAGCAATTAAAGGCACCGGCGTACAAAACCCGTTAGTTGAAATAAGCTTAGAAGCCGCCAATCTTGATGAACCTGATTTAGTTGATGGTGATTATGTTGAAGAAGAAATTGAATCCATTGCGTTTGGTCGAATTGCCGCGCAAACAGCTAAACAAGTCATTGTACAAAAAGTTCGTGAAGCTGAACGTGCAAAAGTGATTGAAGCCTATGAATCTCGTATCGGAGAATTATTAACAGGCGTGGTAAAAAGAGCTAATCGTGAATCGATCATATTAGATCTTGGTGGAAACGCTGAAGCAGTCATTCCGAGAGAAGAAATGATGCCTAGAGAAGCGGTTAGGGCGGGCGATCGTATTCGTGGCTATTTATATGCTGTTAATCCAGAAGTGAGAGGCCCGCAATTATTTTTAAGCAGAGCAAATTCTGAAATGCTGATTGAGCTATTCAGAATAGAAGTGCCGGAAATTGCAGAGGAAACAATTGATTTGATGGGTGCGGCTCGTGATCCTGGTTCGCGCGCTAAAATTGCGGTTAAAAGCAACGATAAAAGAATTGATCCTGTTGGTGCTTGTGTTGGTATGAGAGGTTCAAGGGTTCAAGCTGTTTCTGGTGAATTAGCCGGTGAGCGAATTGATATCGTTTTATTTGACGATAACCCGGCTCAGTTTGTTATTAATGCTATGTCACCAGCAGAAGTAGCATCCATTGTTGTAGATGAAGACAAACATACGATGGATATTGCGGTAGAAGAAGATCAACTAGCACAAGCCATTGGACGTAATGGACAAAATGTTCGATTAGCCAGCCAACTTACAGGCTGGGCGTTAAACGTTATGACGCAAGAAGATGCTGATAGCAAGTCCAAAGAAGAAAACCAAGGGCTAGTCGAAAAGTTTATGAAAGAGCTTGATCTTGATGAAGATTTAGCTGAAGTGTTAGCTATAGAAGGATTTACAAGCGTTGAAGAAGTTGCATACGTGCCAACATCTGAAATGGTTGATATCGAAGGTTTTGATGAAGAACTAGTTGAAGCTCTAAAAGCTAGAGCCAAAGATGCGTTGTTAACAAAAGCTATTCGTAGTGAAGAAAAGTTAGACAAAAATGAGCCTGCACAAGATTTGTTAGAAATGGAAGGAATGGATCGCCATTTAGCATTTATATTGGCAAGTAGAGGCATTGTTACGATGGAAGACTTAGCGGAACAAGCCGTTGATGAAATCAGCGATATTGATGAACTAGATGATGACCGAGCGGCGAAACTGATTATGACAGCACGTGCACCTTGGTTTGTAGATTCTGAATAGTTTGTGATTGTTATTATGATTGATTCGCTTTGTGGATCGTTATAGTTTGTTAAAAAATAGTTATTTATAAAAATCATCCTACGGGGAGATCTTAATGTCAGAAGTGACAGTAGAAAAATTAGCGAAATTGGTTGGAACGCCGGTTGATAAATTGCTCGAGCAAATGAAAGAAGCTGGAGTCGTACTGAAAAGTGCGGCCGATGTAGTTTCTGAAGAGCAAAAGCAAACTTTGCTTGTGCACTTGCAAAAGAGTCATGGTGACAGTGAAGCTAAGGAAAGCCCTAAAAAGATTACACTTAATCGTTCTAAAAAAAGCTCTCTCAAAATGTCGGGTAAGTCTGGTAGAACTAAAAGTGTTGCGGTTGAAGTTAGAAAAAAACGGACTTTCGTAAAAGTTGCGCCAGCGGTAGCTGATGAAACTAAGGTAGAAGATAATCAGAATGTTGCTGATAACACTGATGACGGTAATATTGAAGGTGCTAGTGAGCATGTTGAAGATCGTAAAGTTGTCGCACCGGTTATTGAAAATGAATATGAGGCTGTAGAAGAAACTAAAGAGAAGACGGAAGCTGAACTTCAGGCGATAGCTGATGAAGAAGCCAAATTAGAAGAAGCAAAAATTCGTAAAGAAGTTGAAGATCAAATGCGATCTGAAATTGAGTCCAAAGCAAAAGATGAAGCTCATCGAATTGTAAGTTCTCGAGTTGAAGCGGATATTCAAGTGAGGCTTGCTGCAAAAAGAAAAGAGAAAGAAGAAGCAGAAAAAGCGGTTAAAGAAGCTGATAAAGACGCAAAAGATACACGTCAAAAGCGCTATAAAACAGCTGTTGCAGCACCTACAACTGAAGCTGAAGGCGATAAGAAGCGTAAGAAAAAGAAAAAGAAAGCGCGCGGTGATGGACCAAAAACTAAGATGGATATGCTTTCTGAATTCCGTCGTCCAACTCATCGACGAAATGACGATGAAAACCCACTTTCTGATGGTAGAAGAAGAATAGCGGCACCTAAATCTATGAAACACGGATTCAAAATACCAACCAAAGATGTGGCTAAATCAGACTTGTATATTGGTGAAAATCTTAGCGTTGGGGATTTGGCTCAACAAATGTCAATAAAAGGTGTTGAATTGATTAAGAAAATGATGGGCATGGGTATCATGGCTACTATTAATCAACCGATCGATCAAGAAACTGCGGAGATGGTTGCTGAGGAAATGGGATTCAATGTTAATTTGGTTGCTGATAACGCCGCTGAAATTGAATTACTGGATGGCTCTAAAAACGAAGGTGAAATGAAATCTCGTCCGCCGGTTGTGACTATTATGGGACATGTTGATCATGGTAAAACATCATTATTAGATTATATCAGAGCAAGTAAAGTAGCTGATGGAGAAGCCGGCGGTATCACTCAGCATATTGGTGCATATCATGTGGAAACTCCAAAAGGCGTGATTTCTTTCTTAGATACACCAGGACACGCAGCTTTTACATCAATGAGAGCACGTGGAGCCAATGCGACGGATATCGTTATATTGGTTGTTGCAGCAGATGATGGCGTTATGCCTCAAACAATTGAAGCAATTCAGCATTCCAAAGCGGCTGGCGTTCCTTTAATTGTTGCTGTTAATAAAATGGATAAAGAAGCGGCTGATCCTGATCGTGTTAAAAACGAGTTATCTCAACACGAAGTGATTTCAGAAGAGTGGGGTGGAGATACTGTCTTTTCTCATGTTTCTGCAAAAACAGGCGATGGGATTGATGCATTACTAGAAAGTATTGCCGATACTGCTGAGCTACTTGAATTAACGGCTTCAGATACTGGACCTGCTACAGGTGTTGTTATTGAAGCAAGGCTTGATAAAGGTCGAGGTGCGGTTGCATCTGTATTAGTTCAATCGGGTGATTTGAAAGTCGGCGATATAGTGCTGGCTGGATTCCATTACGGAAAAGTGAGAGCGCTAAATGATGAAAACGGAGATAAAATCAAAAATGCTGGTCCTTCGATCCCCGTAGAATTAATCGGTTTATCAGGTGTTCCTGACGCTGGAGATGAAGTTTCCGTTGTAGCAAGTGAAAGAAAAGCCAGAGAGGTTGCGGCCTTTAGACAAACTAAACACCGCGATGCTCAAGTTGCCAGACAACAAAAAGCAAAACTAGAAAATATGTTTGCTAATGTTGGTGAAGGCGAAGTAATGAACGTTAATGTTCTTGTTAAAGCAGACGTACAAGGTTCTGCTGAAGCTATTTCACGTTCTTTAACGGATCTATCAACGGACGAAGTTAAAGTAACCATTATTTCAGCGGGTGTTGGTGGAATTAAGGAGTCTGATGTTGTATTAGCATCGGCATCTAGCGCGATTGTTATCGGCTTTAATGTAAGAGCTGATGCTACAGGTAGAAAAGCTGTTGAGAAAGAAGGTGTTGATTTACGATATTACAGCATTATTTACGAAGTGATTGATGATGTTAAAGCAGCAATGAGCGGTCTACTTTCACCTGAATTAAGAGAAGACATTGTTGGTTTGGCTGAAGTTAGAGATGTCTTTAAATCACCAAAATTTGGTGCTATTGCTGGTTGTATGGTCATTGATGGTTATGTGAAAAGAAGTCTACCTATCAGAGTCTTACGTGACGACGTTGTTATTTACGAAGGCGAGTTAGAATCACTACGACGCTTTAAAGATGAAGCGACCGAAGTAAGAAATGGAATGGAATGTGGTATTGGTGTTAAAAATTACAACGATGTTAAACCTGGCGATCAAATTGAAGTATTTCAAATCAAAGAAATCGCTAGATTTATAGAATAATATACGTCAATAGAGTCGCATAAAAAATAGTTTGCTAATCTTGTTGCCATATTCCTATGTGGCAACGAATACAGAGCTAATTGTTAATATCATATGAGTTTCCACGCATGAGCATGGGAACTAGGAAACAATCAAAAGTAAAATATCATGGCAAGAGAATTTAAAAGAACCGATCGCGTTGCAGAGCAATTACAACGTGAACTGGCTCAAATAATCCAACAAGAAATAAAAGACCCTAGATTAGGTATGGTCACGGTGTGTAAAGTTCAGCTTTCTCGTGATCTTCATTACGCTACCGTTTATGTTACATTTTTAGGTATTGAAGAGTCTAAATTAGCGACACTAGATGCGGTAACCTTACTTAACGAAGCATCTTCTTTTATTCGTAGCTCTTTAGGCAAAAGAATGAGAATGCGAGCTATTCCTCATGTAAAGTTTTTATTTGATGAATCAATTTCTCGTGGCAGAGATTTATCTTCTTTGATTATTAACGCCCGCGAAAAAGATGAAAAAATAAATGACAACTTTGAACACCCTTCTAACAGTGAACAATCCGAATAAATCCCTACTGGATTAAATATCATGGCACGTCGAAAAAAAGGCCGAGTAATCAGCGGAATTTTACTGCTAGACAAACCTCAAGGTTTATCTTCAAATGCAGCACTTCAAAAAGTAAAACGATTGTACAATGCTCAAAAAGCAGGACATACAGGTGCTCTTGATCCATTAGCAACCGGCATGTTGCCTTTATGCTTTGGTGAAGCGACAAAATTTTCTCAGTTCCTTTTAGATTCAGACAAAGGTTACCGAGTGATCGGTAAATTAGGAGAAAGGACTGACAGTGGCGATTCAACAGGTGAAGTCACTGCCAGAAGAGATGTTAAAGTAACCAATAAAAAACTCGAGAAAGCGTTAGAGAAGTTTAGAGGCGACATCATGCAGATCCCCTCTATGTTCTCTGCGCTTAAACACAAAGGACAACCTCTTTATAAATATGCTAGACAAGGTATTGAAATAGAACGTCCAGCACGTCCAGTGACGGTCTATGAATTGGATTTAATACGTTTTGAAAAAACAGATAACGGAACAGAAGTTGAGCTTTTCATTGAATGTAGTAAAGGAACCTATATTCGCAATATTATAGATGATTTAGGCGAGGCACTAGGTTGTGGCGCACATGTCACGATGCTTCATAGAGAGTACGTGGCGGACTATCCCATCGAACAAATGATCACACTTGAAGAATTAGAAGCTGATAGAGAAAGTGAGTTAAGTTTAGATGAACATTTACTGCCGATGGACAGTGGTATTTTACATTTAGACGACATAACCATCGATGTAGAAAGCGCCAATTATTTTTCTCATGGTCAAGCAATTAATATTGGTTGTCTAGAAGAAGGACAAACCGTTCGAGTATATGATGAGAATGAGCGATTTTTAGGTATTGCTGAGGTTGATGATCAAGACATGTTAGCGCCTAAACGGTTAGTTGTTTATTGATATTCTTTTTCCTTCAAAATGCTCTTGCAAAAAACCTTACAAATCTGTAAAATCCGCGCTCCATTAGATATGTATGGTGTTTGATCTTTATTTTAATCTAAAATATTGGCTCAATTGGCGATACGTAAAAAAACGAGTAAAAACAATGCAAACTGATATCCATCCAAATTATGAAACAATTACAGCAACTTGTAGTTGTGGTAACGTTATTGAAGTCGGCTCTACAAAGTGTAAGCCTTTAAATCTTGATATATGCTCTGAGTGTCACCCTTTTTATACGGGTAAGCAAAAGACGGCTGAAAGTGGCGGCCGAGTTGATAAATTCCGTCAACGATTTGCAGCACGTTCACTTAAAAAGTAAGATTTCACTGCAAAACACCTCATCTTTAAAACAGTTGTTTATTTTAAGGATGAGGTAAATCTAAAAATAGTATTTATATAAAGTTACTGTTTAACACCTTCAATATGCAGATCAAACATCACCTTTGATGATGCTGGCCCTAAATCCATTTTAATACCAAAATCCTTCATTGTGATTTCAGAGGTTCCAGAAAAACCGACTCGATAACCACCCCATGGATCTTTACCTTCGCCAATTTTGTGAGCGTTGATTGTAATTTCTTTAGTAACGCCGTGTAAGGTTAACCCACCTTTTATTTCAAGTTGATTGTCTCCTTTGTCAGTTACGCTAGAACTTACAAATTTAGCGTTTGCAAACTTGCCTACTTCAAGAAAATCGTCCCCTTTAAGGTGTTTGTCGCGGTCAGCATGATTTGAGTTAACACTTGTTGTATCAATATTAATTTCAATTTTTGATGCTGAAACATTGCTTGCATCATAATTGAATTTGCCGTCAAATTTGTCAAAACGGCCGGTTAACCAACTATAACCTAAATGCTGAACCTTAAAGTTGATAGAGGCATGTGCGCCTTTATAATCGACAATATAATCAGCGGCTTGAGCCATAGTTGTTAGTGAACTTGCCAAAAGGGCAATAGCGAGTAAGTTTTTTTTCATTGTGTGCTCCAGTAGTTGTTTTTAAAGTTTAATGTCATTGTTGGTTAAAGTGTGTATAGGTTGTGTGTATTCATTTAAGGCCTAACATTCGAGTTAGTGTTTTGTCTTTGTCAATAAAGTGATGTTTTAGTGCGGCTCCTGCATGTAATATCACCATAAAGATAAGTGTGTAGGCGGCATATTGATGCATTAATCCAGCTATATCTTCTTGGTTTTCAATAAAAGCCCCTAAACTAGGGATTTCAAAAAATTGAAAAAATTCAATACCTCTGCCATCGGCAGTTGAAATTAAGTACCCGCTCATCATTATAAAAAATATCAACAGGTACAGTGCCATATGCATAATGTGACCAACTCTTTGTTCGAAAGGCGTATGGCTTTCTAGTGATTTAGGTTGTATTTGACTGGTTCGCCAAATCACTCGTAAAATCATCAACACTAAAAACGTTACCCCTATACTCTTATGTAATGCGGGACCCGTTTTATACCAGCTGTCATAGTAAGTTAAGTCTACCATCCAATAACCCAGTAAAAAAATTGATATGACGGCAGTAACCGAGATCCAATGTAATAAAATAGCGACCCAACCATATTTTTGTTTTGTATTTTTCATATATGTGGTCCTTTGTATTCTTGAAAATTATTCATTCTAAACTTGAGAGATTTTAGTCATGAGTCGCATTAATATTGGTTATTATATTGGTGATTTTAAAATAGGTAAACAAGCTGATCCGCAAATCATAGTTCTTTTATTATGAACAATAAAGGTATCACGGGTTTACACTCCAGTAAGACTTGTCATCAAAATATTGTGCAAGATAATCTACCAAATTCCTTACTCTTTGACTTAAATGGCGAGTTTGAGGATAAACCGCATAGGCATCTATTTGATTATTTTTGGTATAAGCCGGAAGAATCACTTCTAGCTGTCCCAACCGAATAGCTTTATAGCAGATGAAATCAGGTGTATAGAGAAGCCCGCGGTCATCGATAGCTACCTCACATAAAAAATCACCATTATTAGTAGAAATTGTTGTTGGAATTTTAACGTTAATCGTTTCACCGTTTTTGTAAAAAGACCAGAGTTCGGGTTGTCCCTTATAATGTAGTTTTACGTGACCTTTTTCTAAATCCTTTGGTGTTTTGGGATGACCATATTTGTTTAAATAACCGGGGCTTGCACAAAGTACAATGTTAAAAGTCGCTATCTTTCTTGCTATTAAAGTGGAATCTTCAAGTTTAGATATACGAATAGCGAGATCAAAGCCTTCCTCTACAATATCAACCTTTCGGTCATTAAAATCGATATCGAATTGAATATCTGGATTAATATCATTAAATTTTCTGAGTGCGGAACCAAGATGAGATAGCCCAAATGATAAAGGAGCCGCAATTCTTATTTTTCCTTTTAAGGCGCAATGTTCGTTACGGATTTGTGATTCTACCTCAACTAGATCATCAATGAGTCGAGAGCATTGTTCATAATAACTTTTACCAGAATCGGTCAAAGTTTGAGTACGAGTAGTGCGGGTGATTAAACTCACACCCAAACGTTTTTCTAAATCGGTTAATCGGCGACTGACGGCGGATTTTACTGTGTTCATTTGCTCTGCTGCTTTTGTAATGCTTCCGGCATCTACAATTCGAATAAAAGTTTGCATCTCTTCATATTGGTTCATTACACACCGAGTACCTGAATGTTCACAATAATAGAACATTGTATTCAAATTTTGAATGTTTATCAAAATATTATCAACGATATAATAGCTTTAGCTTAAACATTGATGTAAAAACGGAAAACTTATGACGAATCAAAATATATTACTAATTAATTCAAGTGGCCGATTTGAAGGCTCAAAAACTCGTCAGCTATCTCAGTTAGTTGTTCAACAACTTCAAGCAAAAAACAACCATCCTAATGTTGTCAGTAGAGAATTGGCCAACGGATTACCTTTTATCAATGAAGAATGGATTGGTGCGACCTTTACACCTGTCGAAAACCGTTCTGCAGAACAAAATAACGTTTTGAAGTTTTCAGATGAGTTAGTTAAGGAGTTACAAAATGCTGCTACTATTGTAATTGCGTCGCCGATTTACAATTTTGCTATTCCCGCAGTATTGAAAGCTTGGATTGATTTAACCGCTCGCGCTCAATTAACTTTTAAATATACAGAAAATGGACCGGTGGGTTTGATAGAGAATAAAAAGGTCTATATTGCAATAGCCTCTGGCGGTGTGCCAATAGGAAGTGCTATGGATTTTGCTTCGCCTTACTTGAAGCAGGCTTTAGGTTTTATAGGCTTGACTGATGTAACTATTATTGATGCCTCGGAATTTAATCTCTCGGGAAATAAAGAAAAGAGTTCGGCAGAGCAACAGATTGCAGAAAAGGTTGCTTAAAATGAAAAATTATCGTGGCATTAAACAAATCATCAAAGGAATACCAGCTTCCGATGGTGATGGCGTTCAGCTATCTAGAATTATAGGTACATCCCAATTAAGTCATATTGACCCTTTTTTATTACTTGATGCTTTTGGTTCTGATAAACCGCAAGATTATATTGGCGGATTTCCCTCACATCCACATAGGGGATTTGAAACCGTAACCTATATGCTAGCGGGTAAAATGCGCCATAAAGATAGTGGTGGAAATGAAGACGTTATTGAGGCTGGAGGTGTGCAATGGATGACTGCAGGTAGTGGAATTATTCATTCAGAAATGCCTGAGCAAAAAGATGGGCTATTGGCAGGCTTTCAATTATGGGTAAATCTTCCTGCAGCACATAAAATGGATGAACCGAGATATCAGGAATATGCTAAAGAGCAGATATCTATTGAAACGAGAGGAGAAAGTTGTACAATTTTTGTGATTGCTGGAGAAACCAAGAATGGCACAAAAGGCGTGATCGAAAACGAATTTGTTAGCCCTGTTTATTGGGATATATATTTAAAAGCTGGTGCTCACTTAACTGAAAAAATTCCACCAAATCATAATGCATTTATTTATCTTTATGAGGGTAATATTTCGATTAAAAAAGACAATCAAAATGACGAATCAACCACAATTAAAGCCATTGACAAAGGAGAACTCGCTATCTTGGATAACGGCGAAGTTCTCTCTATTGTAGCTAATGCTGATAGTCGGTTTTTACTCATCGCTGGGCGTCCACTGAATGAACCAATCGAGAGAGCAGGTCCTTTTGTAATGAACACTAAAGAAGAAATCCAACAAGCATTTGATGATTATAGACTGGGTCTGCTAGCTGTATAGCCCATTACTTATTTTACTTTTTAATTAACATTTCGTTGTTCAGGAATATCGCTCACATACTATTAAGTGATGGTTTTTTAGCTCAATTACTTAGATTCTTTTCTATTGCTAGACACTTTTCAACAAGGCTATAATGGCAATAAAATAAAGGTTATGAATTGGATAACGTTTCTTCAGCAATTAATTAAAAAAATAATGAGAAGATGAGCGAAGGTAATCATTCAAAAATATTAGAATGCCATGAGTGCGCCCTTGGGGTTAATATACCTGCTTTAGTCTGTGGGCAAAAAGCGCGATGTCCTCGCTGTGGTTTTGTTTTGACCTCAATACATAATAATGCAATTGAAAGAATTTTGGCATTTTCAGTCACCGCGTTGATTTTTTTATTTGCGTCATTGCCCTTTGATTTTTTATCTTTTAGATCTAACGGGTTAGAGAATAAATTTAGTATCATATCCAGTTTTAGTATTTTAATTGAAAATGACTATGAGGTACTGGCTTTTTTAGAGTTACTTACTATTTTTGCGATCCCAACCATTTTACTCATTTCAGTGATATATTTGTTAATACCATTAAGAAAGGGAATTTATCCTAACAAAGGACATTGGGTGCTTAAAATGATATATAAGTTACTGCCTTGGAGTATGGTTGAAATATTTCTAATTGGTACACTTGTTAGCTTGGTTAAAATTATTGGTATAGCCGATGTACAACTTGGACCATCATTTTTTGCTTTTATCTTTTTTACAGTAAGTATGACGGGTGCATTGTTACATATTGATAGAAGCAGCCTAACTCAACGATTGAATCAAGCTAATATTTTGTTATCTAAGCAAGATATACAAGAAACAAATCTTTTATCCTCCAAAAAATTCAGTGTACAACATACGTGGGCATTAATTATAACCTCGGTGGCGCTGTATATTCCCGCAAACGTATTGCCTATAATGAACACTCGTTTGCTTGGCCAAGACGATCCAAGTACCATATTAGGCGGAGTTGTTTTACTTTGGGGTATGGGTTCGTATCCCATTGCATTAGTCATCTTTATTGCCAGCGTTGCAGTACCTGTTGCAAAAATATTGGCACTTGCTTGGCTAAATTACAGCGTGCAATTCGAGCAATCAAATTTGACAACGGAACGAATTAAACTCTATCGCTTGGCTGAGTTTGTAGGGCGTTGGTCGATGGTCGATGTTTTTGTAGTGATTATTCTTGCTAGTTTAATTCAGTTAGGTAATACCATAAGTATTTATCCAGGCTCTGCAACAATTGCTTTTTCAGGCGTTGTGATAGTGACAATGCTAGCTGCAATGAGCTTTGATCCTCATTTAATTTGGAAATCATCAGAATCATATGACAAAACAGACTGCTAATTCAAAAACAACAACTGCTAAGGCCGATATTCAGCAAATGAAATCGATTTCGTCTATTTGGTTTGTTCCAGTTATCGCAGTATTAATTGGGCTATGGATGGTCTTTTACCAATGGAGTATTGAAGGCCCGGAGATCACTATTGAATTCAGTAGTGCCGAAGGCTTAGTCGCTGGAAAAACGAAAATCAAGTCTCGTAACGTTGATATAGGCGAAGTTAGTGAAATTACTTTAAATAAAAAATCAGACGGTGTATTAGTTATCGCGAAAATGGCAAAGTCGGCTGAAAAACTATTAGTTGAAGATAGTCAATTTTGGGTGGTATCACCACAAGTAACACTTAAAGGAATTTCTGGCTTGAGCACTTTGATATCGGGTGAGTATATTAAAATAGCACCCGGAAAATCATTGGAAAAAAAAGTTGACTATGTTGGATTGGACGGCCCACCCGTGACACCTGCCGGTACTCCAGGCTTACATATTACTTTAAATAGTAATGATCAGTTTGCCTACTCAAAAGGCGATCCAATTGTTTATAAAGGACTTACCGTTGGAAAATTTGAACACATTCACTTTAATTTTTATGAGCGAGTCGTTTACTATAATGTATTTATAGAAGCGCCTTACCATCAACTGGTCACTAGTAATACCAAATTTTGGGATGTGAGTGGGTTGCGGATTGATTTAAATGCCGATGGTATATCGGTTAACACCGGTAACATTCAAACGATGATTACAAACGGCATTACTTTTGGAATTCCGACAGGCTTAGACGTTGGTGAGCAGATTTCTGAGAGGTCTTATTTTGATATTTATCCTAATTACGAGTCTGCAGATGATGAGCGATATAAGCAATCAATAGAATTCGTGATTTTGGTGAATGACACAATTAGAGGTCTAAAAGTAGGTGCACCGGTCGAGTATCGAGGGATTCATGTTGGAAAAGTTGTTTCTACTAATATGCTTTCTACAAATGCGCCTGAAAAGTTAATGAAAGATGAGTTAAAGATACCTGTATTGATTAGTTTACAACCCGGTCGCGTAGGGTTGCCAGATGACGAAGTCGGCGTAGAAAGAATGGAGCAACAAAATAGACTTTGGGTTAAGCATGGTTTGAAAGCAATGTTGCGTTCAGGTAATTTGTTAACCGGAAGTTTATTTATTGATCTGCAGCACTTTAATGACCTTCCAATTGATAAATTAGAAACTTTTGGTAAATTCCCGGTTATTCCGACGATCACTAATGAGTTTTCTCAAATAACGAAAAAAGCGGGTCAATTTATGGATAGTTTGAACAAGTTACCTTTAAATAATCTATCTAATAATGCAAATCGATTGTTCAGCGAAATTACTAAAACAGCAAAAGAGCTGCAAGGTGTTAGCAA
This sequence comes from Polaribacter sp., assembly GCA_047633355.1. GTDB lineage: Bacteria > Pseudomonadota > Gammaproteobacteria > Enterobacterales > Kangiellaceae. Next base: position 8,736 of record JBLIBL010000030.1, on the reverse strand, counting down.
AAATTTAGAAACGTTATTAGCGAGCGCTAATGATGAAAAACTAAGTCTGCAGTTATCTAAAACATTACATGGCATATCAACTTTAACAAATGATTTTTCAGATGGCTCTAAAGGTTATGAAGATTTGCGTAAAACGCTAAAATCATTAACCGATACGATGCAAGAACTTAACCCGTTGCTGAAACAATTGAATCACCAACCTAATGGGTTGATTTTTAATTCGGGACAAACAGACAGCATTGAGCCGAAAAAACAAACGGGAGTAAAGAATTGAAATTAATAAATGTTTTATATTTTGGATTTTCAATGTTGGTATTATCAATATTAGTTTCGGGATGTAGTTCAACACCATCACCAACCAATTACTATTTATTGAATAATCAACCTTCAACTCAATTCGCTAGTTCAGACCAACACGCTTCTGAATCAGCTGCTTTAGAAAAGCAAAACCAGGTGATAGTTGTCTCAATAAATGATTTACCTGAGTATCTTGAACAACCTCACTTAGTCATGCAAATGTCAGATCATCAATTACATTATGCCAATTTTCATATGTGGGCGGAACCTCTTAAAGAAGGGCTAAAAAAAGCACTACTCGCAGACTTAACAAGCAGCGGTTCTGCATCTTATTTTATTGCTGAAAATAGAGAGTTGAAACAAGCTAATTTAACCACATTGTTTGTTAACGTCGATTTTTTTCATGCAACCGCAAATTCTAAGGTGGTATTGTCGGGTCAATTTTGGCTTTCAAAACCCGATGAAATTGAGCAGTTAAAAAGTCAATCTTTCTATTTTGAATTACAACTTGAGAAAAATGGATATCCTCACTCTGTTGAGAAAATGAGAGTGTTAGTTTCTAAGCTCGCTGATAAAATTGTGACTGGAATTTAATCGACAAGAGTATTGCCGACAAGTTGACAATGCCATTTTTTACTGGAGTGCAGGCAATTGAATGATTGCTTTAGCACCGACTTCATCCCTTGCTTTTAGCAATAGCTTACCACCATGTTTTTCAACAATATTACGGCAGAAAAAAAGCCCAATACCTTGTCCATCTACTTTGGTTGTGTAAAAGGGTACAAATAAATTTTCCGGATTGGAAAGCCCTAATCCACTATCTTTAATATTAATAATTATAGCACTCTTGATTTTTTTTAATGTAATCAGAATTGGTGACAGGCTGTATGTATTATCTTTAGTTTCTGTATGTTTCCGCTTGTTGGAGTCCAATCCATTTTGAACCAAATTAATCACAACTTGTTCAAGCAGCACTTGATCAGCACAAATTTCTAAATCTTGGATTTCAAGCTGAAATTGTTCATGACTAAATAATCCAACAATTTTATTGATGAACAACTTTGACGAGAAGTGACTAGTGTTTATCTTAAATGATTGGGTCATTGTAGCGTAACGAGTAACAAACTCTTGCAATGAAAAGCTACGTTCATAAATAACCTGTAAAGCCTCTTTAGGACGCGGACTTATTTCGTCCATGCTTAACAGTGATTGTGCTAAAGATTGAATAGGTGTCAAAGAATTTCTTATTTCGTGGCTTAGAATTCGAATAATTTGTTGCCATGCTTGTTGTTGAGTTTCTCTCACTTCACTTTCTATATTGTTGAGCATTAAAAGTTGATAATCATCTTTACCATCTAGAAAAATACTAGATTTTATTTGCCAGCCCTTGTGAGATGTTTTGTCAATAAATGACCATTCTTTTTGTGGTGAGTAAACAAGCCCTAATCGATTTGCGGATAAGCCTCTAACAGTTTGCCATGGCTGCCCGTACCATTTTGTAAATGCTGCGTTTGCATGGGTGAGTCGGTGCTTAGCGTTAAATACTAAAACGGGAGTTCCGAGCTTTTCTATGAGTCGATAAATCAAATAAACATCTTGATTGTAGCGGTCTTTTCTTTGCCGCAGATCAGTATTGAGTAGTGCTACATCTTTATATAATTGCGAGACAATACCAGTTTTGTAATGTGTACTCGCCACAATACTATAGTCTTCTTGTCGTAATGCTTCTGTACTATTACTAAGGTTGATTATTGGACTAATCATTGCACTATAAGAATGCATTAACCATGGAATGTAGATTAATGTTACCAAGGTAATTATAGTGATTAAAACTAAGTTTGAGGTATTAGCTAAAAATAAAACCGTACAGAGTAAACAAGTTACCAGAACAAACTGAATAACAAGTGAAGCTTTTAATTCTCGCTCTAAAGAATGATTTTTCTCAATTTCCGACATGAATAATTACTCTTGGCCTAAATCTGTTTTGCTTATTCGATGTTTTTCCATTCGACGGTACATTGAACTTTGGCTGATGCCTAATAACCTTGCAGACTCAACTATATTACCCAAAGTTTTTGTTAAAGCAGACTTTATCAAATGACTTTCAGCTTCTTCTAATGGCATAAACGCGACTGCACTGTTTTCTGTTGTTTCTTGTATTCCAGTCGCTTGCTCTACCTCTAATTCAGTCTCAATATTAGTTTCTGCTTTTTGCGACTTAAAGTGAATATCTTCTGCCTCCAATAATTCGTTCTCAGCCAATAGAACCGCACGCTCAATGATATGACTTAACTCTCTGACATTTCCTGGCCACTGGTACTCGACTATTTTCTTAATAGCCCCATGACTCAACTTCATACCACTTCTGGAATAATGCAGTCCATGTTTTCTTATAAAAAACTCCGCCAAAGGAACAATGTCCTGTTGTCTTTTTTTGAGTGATGGAACATGAACTTCTAAAACATTTAACCTGAAATAGAGGTCAGGTCTAAATTTACCCTTATCAATTAACGATTGAATATCAGCGTTAGTTGCACAAATCAGCCTTACATTAGTTGATTTGGTTTGGCTAGACCCAACCATCTCAAACTCACCATCTTCTAATACGCGCAAAAGCTTGGCTTGTTGTGAAAGAGGAATGTTGGCTATTTCATCTAAAAATAATGTACCACCTTGAGCTAATTCAAAGCGTCCAATACGCTCTTTTTTTGCATCGGTGAAGGCCCCTTTTTTATGACCAAACATTTCGCTTTCAAAAAGTGACTCAGGAATAGCCCCCATATTTACCGAGACGAATATTTTGTCATTTCGCTCTGATTGCTGATGAATATATTTAGCAATACTACTTTTTCCAGTGCCATTATCACCAGTTAGTAAAATAGTAGCATCGGTTCTTGCAAGTCGATCTAGTTGCTTTATTAATCCTGTCATAGCTTGAGAGCTAAAAACCATCTGGCTTGATTGTTGATTCTCATTTTGCTGCTGTTTGAGCGCTTGATTTTCTTTTTCTAAATCACTCACTTTCATTTGTTGCTTAACAATTTGCAATATCCTTTGGTTATCCCATGGTTTTTCAACAAAATCTTTAGCGCCTGCTTTTAATGCATTAACCGCCAGGTCAACACTTGACCAGGCTGTCATCACAATCACCGATACTTTGATTTCCAATTCTTTGAGTTGTTTTAAAAAAGACAATCCCTCTGCACCAGAGGTAGTATCCGATGTGTAGTTCATATCTAATAAAACTAAATCAATGGACCGTTCTTTTAGTAGAGTAATTGCTGCTCTTGGTGAGTCGGCTTCACAAACATCAAACCCCTGATTGCTTAATAAAAAATTAGCACTCATTCTCACATCAGCTTGGTCATCAACAATTAGTATTTTATAGGTCATTTATTCGTCTTTTTATTGAACTGTTTATTAAATAAAATTAAATTGACTGTAGTTATTCATTACTATTTCTTGTTATTCATTTCGCAAGGCTTTAACCGGATCTTGTAGTAACATTTTCCTCACGGGTATATAACTGGCAAATAATGCGGTGATCACCAGTATTGGCAATGTAATTAATAAGGGTAATATCGGCAACTTATTAAAACTGCTAATAGACTCTTTAGCAAAGAAATAAATGACAAGGGTTAACCCTAAACTTAGTCCAATGCCTATGGATATGGGTAACATATTATCCTTGATGACTAGTCGAATAATTTCTTGAGTTCTTGCACCTAAGGCCATTCTAACCCCTAATTCATAACGGCGCATCTGTGAGCTGTAACTTAAAACACCATACATGCCAATTCCTGCAAGCAACAGTGCTAAAATGGTTAAACCTGCCGCAACACCGGCATTTAACCTATTATGGTGCAATGCGTTTTGATGCCTTTGATCAAGTGTGTTGAAATTGGAAACTCGCAAATTGGCATCAACTTCATGAAGCTGCTTCAATAATGAGGCTTTGTTTAGTTCAGCGTTATCTTTTAACTTCAGTAAAAAATGCATGTTCCACGGGTTATAAGGAATAAATGCATCCAATCCTTGGTCGTCCTTGCTCTTGGTTGGATCAAAACTATCTTCTACAACACCAATGACTTCTTTGATTGTTGTACCACCGTTTAGTAATTTCATGCCAATGACGCTTCTATTTTTTACTGACACGCTCGCATTTTTGACCAACATTGCTGCCGCCGAACGACTGACAACCAAAACGGGGCTATTATCTCTAACTTCAGCTGCTGTGAACATTCGGCCTTGAATCATTGGTACTTGTAATAATGAAAAATAATTATCAGAAACAAAGTTAACCGGTATTAAGCCAAGGTTTTTATTTAGGCTGTCATTAAATACCATCGACATACTCATACCAATTGGCGTTCCAAAAGATGCTGTTATGTCATCGACTTGAGGTAATTGTAATAATCGATTTTGAATAGCTGCAATTTTTAGATTGCGTTCTTGAACCGCATTTTTAGAGATTAAGCCCGATCTTGCATCCAACCTAAAGCTAATGACATTTGAAGGGTTATAACCTAAAGGATGAATGATCACCGAGTAAGCTTTCTGTAATACGGTAAATGAACCAACTAATAATAAGGTCGCCAAAGTAATTTGACTGACTATTAAAATATCTCTTGAAAATTTGGATATTTGTAAGCCACCACCTTTACCGCTACTTTGTAACTCTTCTTTTAATGCACTGTAATTAACCAAACGACTTGAGAAAAATGCAAATATTACGGCGAGAATAATTGTGGTAAAGATTGAAAATAATATCGTGGTGAAATCAAGCCCAAGTTCATCCAGGCGACTCAATTGTCCTTCTCCCAATTGCTTCAATAATTCAAATCCCCAAGCCGCAATTAATAATCCAATCACACCAGAGAAAAACGTCAGTAGAAATGTTTCGGCAAACATCGCCTTAAATAAATGTGATTTTCGTGCGCCCAGCGCTGCTTGAATGGCAAAGTTACGCTGTTTTTCAGCCGCGCGAGAATAAAATAAATTGATCACGTTGCTACAAGCAATTAACAATAATGCAATCACAGCAGCCATTAACAATAATGCTCGCCCGCGACCATCGCCAAGAAGCCTAGTTTTTAATGGGATTAGTGTGGCTCTAAAATTACTGGGCTGTTGATTAGCATTGTTAGTTGTGACAAATGCTCGATGTAGCTCATCATTTAATATTGATGACATGTTCGACTGTGCTTTGGTTATCGAGACCTGTTTCTTTAATTTTGCAAGCACCGCAATATCATTTTTTGAATTCCCCCAGTTAGTTAGTTCTTGATTTGAATTAATATTAAAATCCCACGGTAGCCAAACTTCATGTTTATCACCAAAAATTTCTGGTTGAACAAAGTTTTCTCCTGAGACGCCAATAATATTAAAAGACTTGTCGCCGAGTTGAATTATTTTACCAATAATACTGCTTTCACCTTTAAACCATTTTTGCCATGTAGCAAAAGTAATAACAGCCACTGCGGCGCTTTTATTAAATCCTTCCTCCGATGAGAAGTATCTGCCTAAAGCCATTTTAGTTTGTAACATACTAAAGTATTCTGGCGTTGAGTAGAGCACTGTTAAGTTAGGTTGTTCATTGTGACTGACCAAAAACTCTCTATTTATTTTTAATATAGACATCTTTTCAAAACTAGAATGTTGATTTTTTAAGTGTTGTTGATAACCATAGATAGTTGCGGGTAAAATTCGATTGTTTGCTGGAGCTGCGACATCATCAGCATTATTTATATCATGGTCAATTGCCATTAATCTTTGCTGCTCAGGATAAGGCAATGGTTTCATTAAAATTAAATAATTGAGATTAAATACCGTCACTAATGCACCCAGCGTTAAGCCTAAAGTGAGTACGACTGTGGTTACGAATCCTAATCGTTTTGATAAACTAACTTGCGCTAGTTTTAATTCTTGAATAAAACTGTTCATAAGGTCTCCTGACCATTCAGTGAGTCTAACATGACGCCATCACTTAAATAACATTGCCGACTTGCCATGTCGGCATAACGAGGGTCATGAGTTACCATACAAATGGTGGTACCTTGAGAGTTGAGCTGTGCCAGCATTTCCATTACGGCGTCACCATTTTTAGAATCAAGATTACCCGTTGGCTCATCAATTAATAATATCGCAGGACTGCAAACTAATGCCCTTGCTATGGCAATACGTTGTTGTTGTCCTCCAGAAAGTTGATTGGGTCTATGGGTATTTCGATGCGACATTTCAACTAATTCTAAACACTGTCTCACCTTGTTTTGAATCTCTTGATGGGTCAATTTTTTCTCTCTAATCTGCTGGCTGTAATGTAAAGGTAAAGCGATATTGTCGTATACACTTAATTCATCGATGAGATTAAATGCTTGAAAAATAAATCCTATTTTCTGATTGCGAATGTCAGCCCGCTGGTTAATGTTTAAGTTACTGACATCCTTACCTTCAATAAAATATTGTCCAGAAGAGACTGTATCTAATAAACCTAAAATTGATAACAGACTAGACTTGCCACAACCTGATGGCCCACTAATAGAAACATAATCGCCTTGCTTAATGTTTAAATTAACACCTCTTAATGCATGGGTTTCCATTTCTTCTGTTAGAAATATTTTTGAGACTTTGTCTAATTGAATGATTGATTTTTTTTTCATAGCTTGATTTGCGCTTACATTTAGCTCTTCGTTCATGCTAGTTTTTAAGTTCATGGTTGATTCTGTGTTCATGACTGTTCTTCCTGTCTAAATTTTGATTAATTATAAGTTAAAGTTTTCTCATTTTCCCAAAGAGATGTATCTGAAAGTATTAATATATCGCCTTCTAACGCACCACTTAAAATTTGAATGTATTGATCGGTCTGTTCACCAAAGCTAACTTTTATGGCTTCGGCCTTGTCACCCTCCACTAATTCTTTAAACATCGTCATGCTCGTGCCTGTTTGAGAGTTAACCGGACGTTCTATAAAATAAGCATTGGTCAACTTTCCGGTATTAATAATGACATCAACATTTAGCTCAGGACGGGCATTTTCTGGAAGTTTACCGGTAATTTCTATTTCTATTAGTACACTACCTTCTTTGACAATAGGATCTATTCTAGCAACACGACCATTGGCAATTCCGCCACGAGTATTCACTTCTACATTTTGCCCGACTTGAATTCTATCAACTTGAGTTTGGGCAACATTTGCCAATGCTAATAATTTATCTGTTCCGCCTACAAGAGCGAGTTTCTCACCATCATTCACGCTTTGTCCTAGCTCTATAGGGAGTTGTTGTAAAACGCCCGTGATCCCCGCGCGAACGGTTAAACGTTTTTGTTTATTAATGACTGCATCCAGTATTCCTTGTTGTCGATTGATCACTTCTTTTTGAATATTCAATGATTCCTTATGAACTTCCGATAATTGTTCAAGACGTTCATTTTCAATTTGTAATCGTTTTTTTAATTGTCGTTCTTGTAATTCCGCGCTTTTAAAATCAAACTGAGAGACAATTCCTTTAGCCGCGAGTGAGCGAGTTGACTCTAACCTAAGGCTAACAGTTGCATGATTGGCATCTAATTCGGCTAGATAACCTTGCTGGGCTAAATATTCTCTGCGCAAGTTAAGTCTCATTTGACGTAAATTGGCTTGTAAGGATTTTAACTCTAAGGTTTGATTGATCACTTGTTGAACCAGTTCTGGGTTCTGCAACTGCATAATAATGCTATCAGGCGTAACCTTAGCGCCAGGCTTTAATAAAATTTTCTTGATAGTTGCCTTCACGGGAGCGGTTAACAACCATTGTTCTTTTGATTGCAACTTGCCGTACCCTTGAACCTGCAACTTAAGCTGTCCTGACTGAACAACACCGGTCCAAATTTTATCTTTACTAATACTTAAGCTGTTAGATGAGTTGGATACTTTCCAAGTGAAAATGCTAATAAGAACTAAACTCGCAGTAATTAGTTGTTGTTTCTTATTAACTACACCAAGTATTTTAGTTTGTTTAACTTCTCTCTTAACGTCCATGGACACCCTCATAAATCAACCTACTTTGAATATGTTTACCTAATTGCAACTCATGTGCCAATTTATAACACTTTGATTTATAGTGTTTTATTTTAATTAATGTCAAAAGCTACGAAAGTTTCACTGATGATTTTCCGATATCACAAAATAATTTTCGAGATCGACATTTCCTTAGTTATTGAAGTGTTTAAGAAGCTGCCAATTTAATCATAGAACATGATGTTTGGCTCTTTTCAACTGAGCTAATATCATTGCCACGCTTGATGGTTAAAGACTTTTAAGCAAATCAATGATTGTAGCAACAGAATGATTTTTGAAAACTGGCATAACTACTGCAATTGTCTCAATAGTGAAGTATTTAATTACTGAATAATATAAGTAACTGACTGACTGATTCAGTCATCAATTTAACCGGTCGTTTT
>JBLIBL010000029.1:0-37810 GCA_047633355.1 Polaribacter sp. | reverse complement strand
AATCCCATCTAATTGCTCTTTCATCATAGAACGCATTAACCCAAGCTCTTCCTTCATAGCAATTAACCCTGGATCGGTTGACCATTCAACCAAATTAGGGTCATTTTTTTTTGTATTAAAATTGGAGCTAGGGGCTCTGGAGGCCGATTTATTATTTGATTGATAATTGTTAGCGAGATCCATTTGTTGCTCTGAAATTTCGTTGTATGTCGCTAAACTTGGACTCTCTAAATCTGACAAGCTCTGTGTTATGCCTGCAGCGTTTGCGCTATTCGCTTCAGTACGAGCAACAGAATGTTGTGCTAGCTTCGATTCTTGCTTATGCAAAATTCTATTTTCAATATGGCTTATATTCGATTCTCTGTTAGAATTTGATAATGAGTTTAAATTCGACAGTGAGTCTGAACCTCCTACAGGACTCAATTGACCCACAACCTCTTCCTTTCTTTTTCCTAAACTAGCAATCGATTCAGGTAATAGCTCGGCATCGTAATCAAGCGCTGCAATCACCTCAACACCGCTCGGTGTTTTTTGGCTAGATAAGATTGCCGCATCATTACCAAACTCGTCAGTCACTTGCTTTAATGCATTTCTCATACTTTTACTGTAAAAACGTCTAATCTTCATTCTCGTTTTACTCTTTAACTTTAATTAATATTTTAAGCATCTTGACTACCAACGGTCGCTATAACCTTAATTTGTTTATTATCTGGGATCTCTTGATAACTCAAGACATGAAGCCCTTTAACACCAAACCTAGCAAATTTTGCTAGCGACGGTCGTATGCTAGGTGACACTAATAAAATAGATGATTTACCAGCAGCCTCCTGTTGAGCAACTATCTGATTCAGTGATGTTTGTATTCTGTCAGCTAGCCCCGGTTCAATTCCCACGACCTCATCACCTGTTCCTGTTATCGACTGTTGCAAAATTTGTTCCAAATCGGGAGCTAAAGTTGCAACGGGTATTTCCTCACTTAATCCATTGATGTTCTGAGTGATCAACCGGTTTAATGACACTCTAACCGCAGCGGTTAATATGCCGGGATCTTGACTCCTCGAAGAAAATTCCGCCAAAGTTTCGGCGATTGTTCTTAAATCTCTCACCGGCACTTGTTCAATAAGCAAGTTTTGTAAAACTTTAACTAAGGTTCCTAATGGTATCGTATCGGGTATTAAGGTTTCTGAAAGTTTTGGCGCTGTCTTAGCCAAAGCTTTTAACATTTGTTCAGCTTCTTCGTGTCCAAAAAGATCGGCAGCATTAGATTGTAATAAGTGACTCAAATGTGTTGCAATAACAGTACTTGCGTCAACTACTGTATAGCCAAGTGCTTGGGCGTTATCTTTTTGATTAGTATCAATCCAGACTGCTTCAAGACCAAAAGCGGGATCTTTTGATTCTATCCCATCTAATTTACCGAAAACCTGACCGGGGTTAATCGCTAATTCTTTATCTGGATAAACCTCAGCATCGCCAACCGTGGCACCTTGAATAGAAATTCGATAGGCATTAGGTGATAAATCAAGATTATCCCTAATATGGACAGATGAAATTAAGAAACCTAACTCTTGGGATATTTTTTTACGAACGCCTTTTATTCGACCCATTAGTTTGCCATCTTGAGCGGGGTCAACCATTGGAATTAAACGATAACCGACTTCAAGGCCAACCTGATCAACGGGAGGAACATCATCCCAACTTAGCTCTTTCATCACAGGTTCAGATTCTTGCACTTTATCACTCGCAATACTTTCTTCTTCTTTTAACTCAGCTTCAACTTGCCTTTTATCAATAAGGTATCCGCCACCAAAACAAGCTCCAGCAAGAATTAAGAAAGGTAAATGAGGCATTCCAGGAATAATTCCCATAATAAATAAAACACCGCCAGTTATATGCAAAACCATAGGCTTCATTATCAATTGGTTAACTAACACCTCTCCCATGTTATGTGCAGAGTTTTGACGAGTAACCATAATAGCCGCTGAAGTAGATAGCAGAAGCGCGGGGACTTGTGCCACTAAACCATCACCAATAGTCAACAAAGCGTAGTATTGCATCGCTGTTGCAAAATCTAATCCGTGTTGAGCCATACCAATAGCAACACCACCAATGATATTGATAAATAAAATCAGTAATCCAGCAACTGCATCACCTCTAACAAATTTTGATGCACCATCCATCGAACCATAAAAATCAGCTTCATCGGAAACTTCCGCTCTTCTTGTTTTAGCTTCTTCCTGTGTTAGTAAACCAGCATTTAAGTCTGCATCAATCGCCATTTGTTTACCTGGCATTGCATCTAAAGTGAATCTCGCGCTTACTTCAGAAATACGACCTGCACCTTTGGTTACAACCACAAAATTAATTATCACTAGTATCGAGAATACAACTAAACCAACGGCATAATTTCCCCCGATAACCACTGAACCAAAGGACTCAATCACATCACCGGCAGCCGAAGGGCCAGAATGACCATTCATTAACACCCCCCGCGTTGAAGCGACGTTAAGTGCCAACCGCATTAAAGTGGCAACTAATAAAATGGTAGGGAATGCTGAAAAATCTAGAGGTCTTTGAGAATAAACTGTTGCCAATACAACCACTAATGCGAGAGAGATATTAAAAGTAAATAACATATCCAATAACAAAGTAGGTATTGGTAATGTCATCATCGCCAACAGTGACAAGAGTAATATCGGCGTTCCCAACGATGGAATTCTCTTAAACGCTGATTTTGGTAGCGAAGACGTCGCTATAGATTCTGCCATATTTCAAATTCGCTCGTTTTATCGGTATAACTGCTTCACACACTATATATGTATGTTTTTAGTAAGTTATACAAGAGGACCAAATGACATAAACCTGACGCTAAAGAGCTAGTCGGTCAAAAATAGTTCGTTTTTAATCAAAATACGGCCTTTAAAAGCTAAAAGCAATAATCGAGCCACCGTGAAATTTAAAAGAAATAATTGAAGAGGTTTAGAAATACGGGATATTTAGATTGTAGGACAAGAGGAAAAAATAATGCCTCTCTCAACTAATTTCATGCTATTACGTTAGCGTTAAGTTGAGGAGGCATTGAGAAAATAAAAGCTAATGGATCTAGAATATTTAGCTTCTAACTAAAAGAACCTTAAAAGTTATAAACCAAAGTAACGGCAGTCACCGTATCAAGAGATTCGGATCCGGCACTAACTTCAGATTGATGAGTTGCAGTAAGAGATATTTTTAATGCTAAATTGTCTGCGACGTTAGCACTCAAACCAGTATAAGATTTTGAGACTGTGCTTTCCTCACCTGCCTCAACTGATAACTTCTGTTCAAATTTAGAGTTCTCAGTAATATCAGCGGTATAATTTGCGGCTAATCTCACAACTGACTCATTAATGGTTTCTTCTGGAAAAAGTGTAGTTATATTAGTTACGACTGTGACATATGCCTTCTTTTTAGTTTGTCTATAACCCAAACCAACCTCCAAATCCAGATTAGACGTTGTGCTAGGAGCAAATTTAAAACCACGACCCAACGCTAAACTTGTTTGGTAATCATTGTCACTAAACCGATCATCGTCATAATCTAAAACAGCAAAGGCATAACCATCTTCTAAAAGTTTATAATCAGTTTTTCCCTGAAATATATACCGCTCGGCACTGGTAGTATCTTCATTTGTAGTGGTATCAGTTGCAGTAGAAAAAAGACTTTTTAACGAAACCGTATGCTTCCATACATCCACCTCATAAGTCGCGCCAAAAGCGCCATTAATACTGGTTGTTTCTGTATTGCCTGATGCAGAAACCAAACCAAACTCAACATTTGATTTCCATGCAGGAGCTTCACCTGTTTTTACTTCTTCGGCTTGTGTAACAAATGAAAAGCTTAAATTCATAACACAAGATAAAGCTAAAACAATTGTTTTAAATTTCTTGGTTGATATAAATGGTTTAATCATAATATTCCTCGGTCTAACAACATTAGGTGTAAGTAAAAAGCTACCTCGGTAAAAAAATCGCATTGTATCAGCTTTAATATGCATCTGAAAGTAATGATGCATTAGAAAAAGGACTAAATTTAAAGCAAAAAAAAGCAGCCTAATCAGGCTGCTTTTCTTAAACTGCATATTATCTATCCAAGTAAAATCCTTTGCCAGTCCATTGGGCTCCTATTTAACTCCAACACATCCTTTGCCATTCCACTTGCCTTCCTAATATCCTTTTAGCTGCAGTCTTTTAAACATTCCTTGTTTTAAAACATCCCTTTGCAATTTCTTCTTCCTTATTGATAATACCTTACTTTAAAATCCTTATTTGTAAAATCCATTTTGCCTATCCCTTAATCCTTTAATCCTTTAATCCTTTTCCTTGGGACGAGTTGAATATTAGGCTAAAGCTTAGTCTTAACAAGATGTTTAACAAAATAAAATCTTTTTTCAACGGTTTTACATATAGCCACATTCAATAAAAAACACTATATATCATATAGTTACTGGTTTTAGTTCAAATAAAAAGGACACATCTCGCATAGCAATTGGGGTAATATCTGCAATGCTTGTGAGATATATCTCACATACAAACAGGCAAACATCTTAGTCTAAGAAATTGGATTGACTTGATTGATTTTTCAATTAGCGATGATAGAGCGTAGTTCAACCGTCAAAGCCAACTGGATATAAAACTTGCTCATGATAACCGGTAGTAACTTTTTTCAAACCAAACAGTTTGTGATCTAACTCAGTCTCTCCAGTATCAACTTGCAAAGGTCTACCTTGTAATTCTAATAGCTTTGATTTTGTTGCAATGATTCTAAAAGATGACCAACCCACCTTTTTTATAACTTCAGGGCTAATTTGGTGATTTCCTCGTCCTAATATATGACCTTGTCCGCCAATCACAGTCAAAATGAAAACAACCTTTGTTGCATTAGTTAATAAATGAAGCAAGCCCTTCTCTGTTGCATCGGCTAAATAAAGCCCTTGATTAAATACCACATCCGAACCAAGTAAAGTGTTAGTGATCGATAATTCATCCATAATCGCAGCGCAAGTGGTTCCTGAACCAACCACATAATAAACATCATCTTGCATATCTTCAATTACATCAGAAGCTATATCAATTAACTCAAGATCTTCAGATTGCGAAGAACCACCTTTCACTGATTGCATATAAACTTGAGAGTTAGGCACAGACATCTCTCCATAGTGTTTAGTTTTCACACGACCCGCTCTAAACTCTGCTTCATTTAAATCTACAACATCAGCTTGCTGAACTGAAACCATATTACCTGACAGCAACTCGCACATTAATTTTCCCGCAGCTTCGGGGGAAACAGAATAGACGCCCGAATGAATTTTTACGCCCGCAGGAATACCTAAAACCAATTGTTCTTCCTTTATCACATTACAAACATTTCTTGCAGTGCCATCACCACCGACAAATAGAATAATATCTAACTCCAATTGACACAACTCATCGACTAAAAGCTCGGTATCTTTGGCGCTAGTCAATAATTGCTCTTGAAAGTGACTTGATGATTTGGGGTATAGGACGACTTGATGGCTAATGTTTAGTATTGTGCAAAGTTGCTCGCCCATTTCGCCACTGGCTGTATAGACTTTAATGTGACTGAAATGCTCTTCAAACTGTTTAAAACTTAATAATGCTTTTTCTAATGAAAGCTTTTTCGCGCCTAACTTTAAAGCCTGTTCTCTTATTTCATCCCCATCACTGCCTTTGAACCCAACTCTTCCCCCAATTCCGGCGTATGGATTAATCACTAAACCAATTTTAAACATTTTTAAATTCCAGTTCTGATGCAGAGAAAGACACCGATTCTTTTTTCAATTCCAATTTCCAGTCTGTGTTAGACATAACATCGCTTTTTATAAACGAGTGTTTTAATTCTTTAAACAAATCTTCTGCTCGTTGAGGAAGACCATTTTCTAAATAATCCTTGGCTTGCTGGTATACAGCTTGTTTAAATTGAACAGAGGCTTCCAGCTCTTGGCTTAAATTATCCGCTGAAAAATTAAACGGCTGATTACATGCCAAAGATAAAAGCCACTCGATGGCTTGAGGCTTAACTTCTACTTTTTCAAACTGTGATTGTTGATCAAGCGTTCTTCCTTCCGATTCATACCAGTAGCCAAAATCATCCAACAGACGCCTTTTATCGCCAGCGATTATCCAATGTGCCATCTCGTGTAATGCGCTTGATAAATAGTCGGCTCTCGAATGAATTTTAGCTTTATTGTCTTTGGTAGAAGCTTGGTAAAAAGGTTCGTCCGCGCCTGAAATCAGTACAGTATTCTCTGTTTCTGCGAATAATTGATTGAAAATAAGAACCACTACTGCCAAGTTTTTGGCTTCTTGATTTTGTGCAATGCTGGTTGTCATCTGCTATTCATTTAATGTGAATTATTTGACTATAATTTTAATGGTAAAAGGCTAAAATTTCACTATAATTATGGTTATAACACTTTAATAGATCATTCGATTAATTCTAAAGAGAACCCGAACCCATGTCACAGCAAATTGTAAAAATTGAATTTGATGAGAAAGATGATAAATGTCTTCAAATTACTTTGAGAAAGGTTCAGAAGTATTTTTGGCGTAAAAAGATTAATCAATTAAGTACTTATAAAGGATATGGCCGAAATTGGTACACTCTTCCAGAATATGAGCCAGCGCCTTCAAAAGTTGTAAAATTACTCAGAGCTATTTCTCAAGATCCACAATATAAGCATTTAAGATTAGTTTCTAGGGTTTAGGGTTTGTCTTCGCTAAATGCACAATATGCGCTCCGGCGGCAATGTAGCGCAATTGCATTATCGCTCGTTTTTCAATCTCTTTTCTTTGGTTTGGCTTTGCCGCTAATAGTTCGGCTCCAGCATTAAATACAATGGCTACCATCGCTTCTGCTTGTGCGAAAGCTGACACCTTGTCGTACCCAATCGTTTGAACGTAATCAGTTAATTCAACAATGAAATATTGAATTTCACGGTCAACCGCAGTCCTTAATGAGCGCATTGTTCCAGAACGTTCATGAAACAAAAGTCTAAAGATATTAGGGCTAGTCTCAGTAATTTCCATAAATATCTTTACTGAGGTAGTGATCACACTCCCACCTTGTTCAAATTGTTTTCGTGCTTTACGCATAATTTGACGCAATGCTAAGCCACATTCATCAACAAGTGTTAACCCCAGTTCTTCCATATCTTTAAAATGCCGGTAAAAAGAAGTTGGTGCAATACCCGCTTGACGAGCAACCTCTCTTAAACTTAGTCCAGCGAAACTTTGCTCTTCGCTCAACTGACTAATCGCCGCATCAATAATGGCACGCCTAGTTTGCTCTTTCTGTTCAATTCTTGTTTTAGACATTGTTGTTTACTTAAATTAGATACTGCTTCTATTAAGGGCTGTTTCTATTATAAAAGCCAGTCAAATTGGTTTAATGATTTATTCAACTAAGGCATTATCTAATAAATTAATAAAAAATACAGCTGTAAGTTGGACAAATTTAGATCTGAACCCTATTCTTTATTGTAATCCATTTAAAGGCTCGTTATACTTCAATTTCAGCGTACACATGTACGCACAAGTAAGAACCGCATTAAGGAATCCATAATGTCCGATAAAAACCAACACACAACTAAAAAGCCAGCCATCATTTGGCTGAATGTTTCGGTTTTCCTAGTTACATTTTTAGTAGCCATTATAGGCGTCCCTCTTTATGCCTATTTCCAAGGCTTTTCTACTGCAACGATTGTAATGGCAATCGTATCATTATGTTTTTGTGAGCTTACAATTACTGCTGGTTATCATCGTTTATGGTCACACAAGGCTTACAAAGCGAATGTGGTGGTTCGTTTTATTTATGCCATAGGTGGTGCATTTGCAGTTCAGAACAGTGCTTTACATTGGTGTTCCGATCATAGAATTCACCATCAACATGTGGATGATAATGATCGCGACCCTTATTCTGCAAAAATGGGTTTTTGGTATTCACACATAGGATGGATGTTAAGAGAGCATCAAGCCCATCGATACCATGATTATAAAAATGTCAGCGATATGCAAAAAGAAAAGATTGTCATGTGGCAGCATAATCACTATTTAACATTAACCCTACTGACTAACTTTGGAATACCTATCTTATTTGGTCTATTAATGGGTGAATTGTGGGGGAGTATTTTACTAGTCGGTTTTTTACGACTTGTGATAAGTCACCACCTTACATTTTTTATCAACTCATTAGCGCATATGTGGGGTAGCCAGCCATATAATGACAAAAACACCGCAAAAGATAACCCGATCATGGCGTTTCTTACTTTTGGTGAGGGATATCATAATTTTCATCATGCATTTCAATATGATTACCGTAATGCGATAAAATGGTGGCAGTATGATCCGACCAAATGGTTAATTCAAATACTAAATGTCACTGGTTTAGCAAATAGCTTAAAGCGTATATCGGAAGAGAAAATAGCCAAAGCGATTGCGACACAAGAATTAAACAAAACTAAAACGAAATTGATTCAGCTCTCTTTACCTAATAAAGAAGCCATTATTGAAAACCTGCAAGAAGAATATGAACAGCTGGTCACCAAACTCAATGCCTACTATTCAGCTAAAAAAGTTTGTTTAGAAAGTAAGAAGGATCAACTGATTCAAAACGTTGAAAAAAGTAAGCTGAAACAGCACTACAATGAATTAAAAGAAAGTTGGACTGTTCAACAACAAGTCTGGCAAAATCTAGTTCATCAATACGCTTAAACTCTATATAAACCCTTGCTAATGTAAAATGACCAGCTACTTTAGATTACTTAAAGTAGCTGTAATATAAACAAAACAAGGGATTTGAAATGAACCTAATTAAAACCACTTTTATTGTTGCCTCCGCTGTATCTTCTTTATCTATAACCCAACTATCGGCTGAAGGAAAGCTTTCTTAGGATTTTCCAAAAGAAATAATGGCTTTTCATCATGTGATGGCTCCTCTATGGCATATGGACGAAGGCACTGAGAGAACTAAATTAAGTTGTGAAGCAACTGATAAAATGCTCGCTAATTGTAGGACTTAAAATCAAAACCAAAAAATGAAAAACGACAATGGTATAAAGTATTCTTAGACTAATTTTTTTAATTAGTGATTTTTTGTGCTAGGCATATCTGACTTCAATAAGAATATTTAATTTAATTTGTAATTATTTCATAGATTAGAAGTCCATCAAGGACTATTATTTAGCTATATTAGCGCTATTTTGTAGTTTTAACTGATTACCAAAATTACAGGATCTAACAATTAGATACGATATTTTGTTCTATACTAACTGTTATAACATAACCCTACTTATAACAGTAACAAGACGTAGACAACTTTTATGGTTTCATTCTCAAACGCCAACAACCTATCTCGCCACTTATTTTCGTTAGGTTTATTAATATTGGTCTCAGCTTGTGGCGGTGGTGGTGGAAGCACACCAGCAGTAACACCTCCCCCTCCAACAGTTCAAAATAATGATTTGAATGTAACCCTTGATGGCGCAGGTTCTGGACAAGTAACATCAACACCTGCAGGAATTTCTTGTGGTAACGATTGTTCGCAGTCTTTTTCGGGGTCAACAAACGTCACTCTACAAGAAACCGCACAAGCGGGTTCTTCGTTTAATGGTTGGTCTGGTGACTGTTCCGGAATGGGTGCATGTTCTTTTGATATGAGTGTTGGCCGAAACGTAACAGCTCAGTTTATTGTAGACACAACCCCAACAGAAAATGATTTAACCGTAACTGTTATTGGGCAAGGAAGTGTCACGTCATCGCCCGTTGGCATAGATTGTGAAACCGATTGCAGTGAAACCTATGATTCAAGTGAACAAATAAGCTTAGCCGTAGTTTCAGATCCAGGTTTTACTTTTGATGGATGGTCTGGTGCATGTACTGGCACTGGTGCATGCGATTTTGATATGAGTATAGATCGATTAGTTACGGCGACTTTTATAGCAGATTCTGGTTCTATACAAAATACTTTATCGGTAACCGTTGTAGGTTCTGGTAGTGTTACTTCAGATCCAGTTGGCGTAGATTGTGAAAGTGACTGCTCTGAAGATTATGATGATGATACTGTTGTAACGTTAACGGCAATACCGGATACAGGATTCATGTTAAATAACTGGTCTGGGGATTGTTCAAGCAATACATCTTGTGTCGTGACGATATCGGAGGCTCGTTCAGTTACCGCAATCTTTGTAGCGATTAATCAATCAAGCATTTTAATTGAAAACTATTCTCCACAAGGCGATGCATTTCAACTTGAAGAGCCATTAACAACTAACGCTTCGGGAATTACTTGGCATAAGGAATTACAACAGTATTTGGTTGTTAGAAATGGCTCTGCAATAATGTTTCGCTATGATGAAAATTTTACTTATCTGGGAAACTTCGTAAGAGTAGAAAATTTGATCAGTACAGATACAGAAGGTCTTGCCTATGTATCAAACAATAAAGTACTAATAGTTTCCGAAGATGGATACGCATCAAAAGTGGAAGTTTTGGAAAGTACTGAAACGGTTAGCGGAATATCGCCTGATTCACAAAGGTATAGAATTATGGCTGCTGCTGGTAATAATGGGTTAGAAGGTATAGCTGTTAAAATTGGCACACAAGGGCAATTAGACAGAGTTTATGCTGTTAAAGAAGGCTCCGGTGGTAGCATGAGATTTGTACATTTTGACATGCCTGCACCTGATCCTCTGACACTTCTAGATTATCAAAGTAATTTAACAGTTACAGAACCTTGGGATGCAAATCAGATATTTGCTGGACAAGCTACAGACTTAGCTGGAATTGTATATGATGAAAGAACCGGGCATGTGATTATTGTCAGCCATGAAAGCAGTAGAGCCCTTCAAGTGGATCCAGATACTGGTAGTATTATTTCTACTTTAGAATTGTCCGGAGCAAATCAGTTTGAAGGGGTAACCATTGGCCCAAATGGGGAGCTGGTTTTCGTTAGCGAACCAAATAGTATACGTATTTATGAATTAAATTAATTTGTTATCAACTGCTCTTTAGTCAACAAAAAAACACCCAACCCTCCCCTTTCAAACTCTAACCAAGTAAAGGGGATATTTGTAAATTGCTCTTCTAACGATTGCGCACTATTCCCCACTTCAACAATCAATATTCCATCATCATTCAAATATTCTGATGCTTGTTTTAAAATTTCTTTAGTTAATAAAAGTCCATCCTTACCTGAAGTTAAACCTAACTTCGGTTCAGCTAAAAACTCTTCAGGAATCTCATCAAAATCTTCTTCGTCTACATAAGGAGGGTTTGAAACAATAATATCGTATTTCTTCTTAGGTATGTTTTGAAATAAGTCAGATTGATAAAATGCTGCATTATCAACCTCTAATCGTACTCTGTTGATTTCAGCAACATCAATACAATCACTAGAAATATCCCCTGCATCAACAATTGCATCAGGAAAATATTGTGCGCAGGCAATTGCAATACAGCCACTACCAGTGCATAAATCTAATATGTTTTGCACCTGTTGATATTCAACCCAAGGTTCAAAATGATTTTCAATTAATTCACCAATTGGTGAGCGAGGAATTAAAACACGTTCATCAACAAAATATTCGCTACCACAAAAGAAGGCTTTATTAGTTAAATAAGCAACGGGTGTCTTTTCATTAATGCGCTTTGCTATTCGCTCGCACAATATTTTTTTTTCTGAAGCAATCAGTTTTGCATTTAATAAATTTTCTGGTGTGTCACTTGGTAAATTTAAACTGTCAAATATTAGTGACGTTGCTTCATCATAAGCGTTATCTGTGCCATGCCCATAAAATAATTTAGCATTTTCAAAACAAGTAAATGCCCAGCGAATAAAATCAAAAATAGAGCTCAGATCATTTTGCGCTTCTGTCAAAATTTTTTTAGTTATAAAAAACTGTTTATCATTCATAAATATCTACTTTTATTTAGTGTCTTGACTAATTGCTCTAATTAAATGTACTGTTCAAGTGCTTTCATCATAGTACTTCTAACATCATCAATCAGTTGCTTGCGTTTTTCATGGGTATAATTTTTGCTGTCGATTGGTTTACAAATTTCTACGTCAATCGTTTGTCCGACACTGATCTTCATCTGATCACCGGCTTGCACTTTATGAATGTCTTTTATTACAATTGGAATGATCGTCGCATTGGTATCTAATGCTATATGAAAACCGCCTTTTTTGAATTTTGAAATTTTACCATCCTTAGATCGCGTACCTTCAGGTGCCACCCATAAGGTAATTCCATCCAACATTTTTTCTTTTGCTTTTACGAGATCTTTAAGTGCTTGTTCGTGATTTTTGCGATCAATCGAAATAAATTCAGCGTGTTTTATTGCTGTGCCTAAAACCGGTATTTTAAACATTTCCTTTTTAGCGACAAATCGAAAGCTTGTATTCAAAGCTTGAATCGCCACTGGAATATCATACAAACTACTATGGTTGCACATGACGATAACAGGTGTATCCTTTTTAACGTTTAAATTCTCCTGCCCAATCACTCGAAGAGAAAGTTGAATAGAGCCTAAAATATTATTAGCCCACTGCAACATATATTTATCGATATGCTTCCGATTATTTTTAAAAAATAATGAGGCAAGAATTATCTTCATGCTACTAACAAAGGTGTATAAACCGGTCAAAAATGCGATCCAAACAATTCTTATTGACCCCACACTTTTTTTATCAATTCTTTTTTCTTCATTTATTTTTTCATTATTATTTTGTAAATTCATTGTGTTTTTATTTTCCTAAATTATTTTTATTATTATATGAATTCAGTTTATTTTACTAAATAGGTTTTAGCGTGTGTTACTAACATTTTATTTTCTGATTGATTTAGACTAAAATTTAAACGTACCGCTTGAGCCGTTTCAAATCCATTTATTTTTATATTACTGCAAAGATAATGACATAAGTACGCAACGATTGGCATGTGGCTTATTAAAATCAAATATTCAAAATTTACATTCATTAAATATTCGCCAAGTATTCGATGATCGGCTGAGTGAACTAACATTCCTTCTGTTTGAAAAGCCTGCTTCATTGATAATGTTGAATGGACTATTTCTGCCGTTGATTGTGTTCTCGCAAATGGGCTAACTAACATATTTAACGGTTGTAATACGCCATCTTGTTTAATTTGATTTGCAACATTGCTTGCCTGCTCTGCACCTATCAAAGATAACGGGCGAGTGAAGTCACTCTCAAAACGAGATTCTGCCAAGCCGTGACGCATCACCCATAAACTTTTAAGCATTACAATTACCTCTATATTTTATTCGTATTCACAAATTCTTTTACTACAACAAGATTTTCCCGCGAAAGTCTTGGCCCAAATTGAGTAACAAGTTGTGCCGATGCAAAACTCGCCAAATTACCAGCACTTTTCAATGTCGCACCATTCGCTAATGCATGTAAAAAGGCTCCTGCGAAAAGATCACCTGCACCATTAGTATCAACTGCTTTGACATTATGTCCATCAACTTTTATTTGTTGACCATTATTAATGACTACTGAACCTTCGCTTCCCAAAGTGACTACAAGTGTTTCTGTCAATTTGCTCAGTATTGAAATAGCATCCTGCAAGTTATCTTGTTTTGAGTATGCTTTTGCTTCATCTTCATTACAAAAAAGAAGATCAACACCTGTCCCTATTATTTCTGCTAGCCCTTCACCGCAAAAATTAACAATATTAGGGTCTGAAAGAGAGAAAGCTGTCTTAACGTTATTTTTCTTAGCGAAATTCATGCATTGTACCGCAGCCGTTAAGGCTATCGGAGATCCGGCTAAATAGCCCTCAATATATAGATACATTGACTTCGCCAATGCGGCTTCATTAATCTGTGAGTAGTCTATATCTCCAGTGATACCTAAAAAAGTGTTCATTGTCCGATCAGCATCATCAGTAATCATTACCAAACACTTGCCTGATTTACCCGGTTGTAAAGCTTGATAACTTAAATTACTTTCAACCCCACAAGCAAGCAGATCTTGTTTATAAAAATGTCCAGTTTCATCTTCTGCGACTTTACAGGAATAAAAACAAACGGATCCCAAAGACTGTGCGCCAATTATTGTGTTCGCTGCTGAGCCACCACATGCTCTAGTATGAGCATCTTTCCCCAAAACTGCATAAAGCTTATCTTGTAGCTCCTCGTCAATTAGCGTCATTACACCTTTAGTAATACCTAAATTTTTGAGTTGATCCGGCGTTGTTTCAATTTCGAAATCAACTAGCGCATTTCCCATACCGTAAATTTGAAATTTCTTTTCCATTATTAGAACTCCATTAATTAGTTTTGAATATTAGAATCAAATTGTTATTTTGTAATTTTATCAAACAAATGTGTTAAAATTCGAGTTTATTTGAACAAAACTAAAAAGAATTGAAAACTAAATGCCTGTACTGTTTGTAAATAACTTAAGCGTCATTGATTTTGCGTACTTTTGCCCGATTAGAGGCATTGTGGGTGAGAGTCTGATTTTGGATGTCGAACTTTTCGGAGAATTGAATGAAGAAGGTATGCTGTTTGACTTCTCCTACGTGAAAAAACGTATAAAATCTTGTGTAGATAGTTTAGTTGATCATAAATTATTAGTTGCAACAAAAAGCGAATACGTCAAGATCTCTAATAGCCCCCAACAATTAGAGCTTGAGTTAATAACTAAAGATGCACGAATCTTTAGACATACTAGTCCAAATCAAGCTGTTTGCTTAATTAATGCTTCGGAAGTAAGCAAAAACTCAATCGCCGAACTAATAAGAATAGAAATATCCAAAATACTGCCAAATAACGTCAGTAAAACTCAGATAGGTTTACGCAGTGAAGTTATCAAAACTCCATTTTTTCATTATGCTCATGGTCTAAAAAAGCACTTTGGTGATTGCCAAAGAATAGCTCATGGGCATCGCTCAAAAATAGAAGTATTTGTTGATTCAAATTATTCAGACGAGTGGTCCATGCATATTGCACAATTATGGAAGGATGTTTATTTAGCCACTGAAGAGGACATTAAGGAAGATATTAGTATTAATGGTATTGGCTATTGGGTCTTTGAATATCATGCTAATCAAGGACTATTTCAATTAACCATACAAAAATCCTGTTGCCATTTAATCGAAACAGATACAACGGTTGAATTAATTGCGTCTTATTTGGCAGATTATTTGAAAAAGGAACTCCCTAATAATCATATAAGAATCAAAGCTTATGAGGGCGTTGATAAAGGCGCAGTTAGTGAACGATGCTAGCTTAAACTAAACTAGGTTGAAATCAGATCAATAATGAATTGCCTAGTAAATCCCCAATCTCTTGGGCGTTCAATTCCCTCAATCATTTCACCAGAGGAATTTAAGTCGACGATTTTAAGAGGGATAATAGACTTACTTGTACTGGAATAAAAAATTTTTATTTTAGGTGCAAGTAAGCTTTTATCAGATTGTTCAGTTACAACGGCTAAACGCGAAGATCTTAGTTTAAGTAAAGTGCCCGAAGGATAGATGCCTACAGTTTTTACAAAAGCTCTAAATAAGCTATCATCAAAATGTCCTTTTTTCCAGGATGCCATTTTCTTTAAAGACTCTGCAGGATCCCAGCCTTTTTTATAACAGCGATCTGAAGTGATCGCATCATAAACATCACAAATTGCACCCATTTTAGCCTCTAGTGATATCTCCTCAGCAATCAATCCATCAGGATAACCTTTACCATCTATTCGTTCATGGTGATGAAGGCAAACATCAAGTGCAATATCGCAAATATCTTCATCAGACTCTTTTAAAAGTTCAAATCCGCCTCTCGGGTGGTTTTTAACAATATTAAACTCATCTTCCGAAAGTTTACCTTCCTTGTTTAATACATCTTCAGGGATAGCCATTTTACCAACATCATGAAGCAAGCCCGCAAGACCCAGTTGATGAAAATCCCCTTGATAATTAATCTGTTTACCTAGCGATATCATCAATGCGCAAACGGCAACAGAATGCATATAAGTATAATTGTCCTTATTTTTAATTTGTGTGAGGCATAATAAAGCAGAGGAGTTTCTAGATACAGATTCATAAATTTCATCAACAAGAGGAGAGACATCTTTAATATCAATACTTCTGCCCATACGTATCTCTTTAAACATTAACTGAGTTGCACTTTTAGCCTGGTTAAGGACCAATTTGGCGGTTTCCATCTCTTCAACTAGAGTAGGATTAATTTTTTTTTTGACTTTTTTTTTGACTATTGGTTTCATTGAAGCAGGAGTGTCGCTATTTTTTTTTAGCGGGATATCAACACCTTTACTATCGTCAATCCAAGCAAAAATAACTTTAGATGTTTTTATCTTTTGTAGGTCTTTTAAGGATTCAATCTTGAAAGAAGATTTCCAAAATGGGTGGTTAACCCAACTGACATTGAGTTTTTCTACGTACATGCCCACACATAACTCTGTAGTTGATATTTTTTTAAGCATCCGATAAATAAAACTAATGGCAGGTATTAATTAGTCTAGTAAAATTATTTGTGTTTGTTTAATTTAATTTAATTTTAATTTTAATTTTAATCCTAATTTTTTTTCACAAAAAAAGCCCGTGTATAAACGGGCTTTTTTAATTCTGGAGCTCACTTTAAGTATTAAAAATACTCGCTAAAGACAAGCCCTGCCGCTCTAACATAAATCTTAAGCGTCTTAATGCTTCTACTTGGATCTGTCTGACTCTTTCTCTAGTTAGTCCTATTTCATGACCTACATCTTCTAAAGTAGCAGCTTCATAACTTAACAAACCAAAACGTCTTGCTAATACTTCTTTTTGCTTTTCACCAAGCTGGTCAAGCCAATACTCAATACTTTGTTTTAAATCATCTTCTTGAAGCTTGTTAGATGGCCCGCACTCTCTATCATCAGCAATGGTATCTAATAGTGGTTTCTCGCTATCTTTACCAGCGGGACAGTCGACAGATGTAACGCGTTCGTTCAAACCCAACATTCTTGTAACAGCTTCTACCGGCTTATCAAGTTTAAATGCTATATCTTCTGCAGTTGGTTCATGATCTAACTTTTGTGCTAATTCTCTCGAAGCTCTTAAATAGACATTTAACTCTTTAACTACATGAATCGGCAAACGGATGGTTCTGGTTTGATTCATAATTCCACGCTCAACGGTCTGTCGAATCCACCAAGTAGCGTAAGTGGAGAATCTAAAACCGCGTTCAGGATCAAATTTTTCTACGGCTCTAATTAGTCCTAAGTTACCTTCTTCTATTAAATCTAGAAGTGCCATTCCTCGATTAGAATAACGTCTTGCAATCTTAACCACTAATCTGAGGTTACTTTCTATCATCCTCGCTCTAGATTTTTCACAACCTTTACGTGCTTTTCTTGTAAAATAAACTTCTTCTTCCGCACTAAGTAGTGGAGATGCACCTATCTCCCCTAGGTACATTTGAGTCGCGTCGAAATTTTTATCTCGCGCTCGTTTTACCGGCGTTTTGATCTCTTGTTTAGATATTTTTTTTAAGTCCGATAATTTTGGTTCGTCTTGCAACGCTGTGGATGTTATTCCACCGTCCGTTGAATCCGCTGTTGAAAGGTTTGATTCTTCTTTTCTTACTGCATTAGTTTTTGTCATTTCGTTTCTCTCT
Source organism: Polaribacter sp. (assembly GCA_047633355.1). Taxonomy (GTDB): domain Bacteria; phylum Pseudomonadota; class Gammaproteobacteria; order Enterobacterales; family Kangiellaceae. Next base: position 20,117 of record JBLIBL010000029.1, on the reverse strand, counting down.
GCGGTGAGATTTCAATTAATATGTTTGTTGGAAACAGACAATCAAAATCAAGATAACGAAACCGCTGATATACAACTCTCAGCAATCCCTATTTAAATTATTTATACTTATTTTTTAACTTTTTAAGATGTTACTAAGCTTATCGTCCAAATTCGATATAACTTTAGGTTTTTAAAAAAAATATTTATAACTATTTTATGAAACCATTGGTTTTTATAAAAAATACCGCCACACACCCTTAAAATACAGGCTTAACTAGCTTTTGGTAAATAATTCAAAGGGTTAACGGGCTTACCTTTATAACGTATTTCAAAATGTAATTTAAAAATATCTGAACCACTTTTGCCTAAATCTGCAATTCGTTGTCCCGCTTTAACCACTTCATTTTCTATAACATGTATTTTATTGTTATGAGCGTAAGCACTTAGGTAACTATCATTGTGCTTTATAATCACCAGTTGACCATAACCTTTTAAGCCATTCCCGCTATATACAACTTTTCCCGGTGCTGCAGCCCTAACTGCTGAGCCTTTCACACCTTTAATATCTAAGCCTTTATTTTGATTTTGCCTGCTTGAAAAACCTTGAACAACTTTTCCGTTCACCGGCCATATCCAGTTTTCTATTTTATTATTAGAACTTCTTGTTGCAAACGCTTTACGATATTGATTCTGTGACGTTAAATGAGATGGTGATTTTTCTTTATTAACAGCTCGGCTTTTAATTGTATTATTTGATTTGGCTTGTTTGGTTCGCTTAAGGTTATGATTTGTGACAATCTGTTTTTCTGATTTTTGAAGAAAATCTTTATTGATGGCGGCAACAAGTGATGAAGCACTAAACAGTGAGCTTTGTTCTTTTTTACGCAATACTAGATTTTGTCCCGGATAAATAAGAAAAGCATTGAGGTCATTTAGCTCAGCAACAGAATGATAATCTAAAGAATGACGCCATGCGATTGCAAATAATGTTTCACCGGGCAGAACTTTATGGTGATTAATATTCCTTTTTTCTTCTAGATGATTGGTGTTAAGGTGCGGTAATCGTTTAGTTTTGTTTTTTTGAGAATAACGAAGATCGTCAACCGGTGCAGGTGAGTGATTTGTACAAGCGGCTAAACTACTGACAACTAGTAAGAAAACTATCTTACTATAAGCTTGATTTTTAGCCATCTTGATCATTTTTATTATACTGAGCCTTCAATTATTGCTAAAAATAAGCCCATTTAAATCATAATAAATATAAAAATGTTACTTAGCGTTGATCGTTAATAAGCTTTATTAACTATTAAATCTAACTCTATGTTTTAAATCAGTTTAATATTTTTACATCTAATTGTATTTGTACAATAAGTAACCTAAAATAGCAACTATTACTACACCCCAACCAATATAATCTATGATTTTATGAAGTTTTTGCTCCATTTTTTCACCGCCAAGACGAATTAGGTAGGCGACCAGATAAAATCGACCAGCCCGTCCAATGATGGATGCGATAATAAATGGTATTATTGGCATCACAAGAGCGCCAGCACTAATGGTTAAAAACTTATAGGGAATTGGAGCAAAACCAGCCACAAAAACAATCCATACGCCGTAATCGACAAACCAATTAGCGGCCATTTCATATCGTTGTGTTAATCCCCAATTAGATAACAATGGTTCAATAAAGCTCTCAAAAGCATAATATCCTAATAAATAACCAAACAACCCACCTAATACACTGGTAACAGTCGCAATGAAAGCATAACGCCATACTCTATCTAACCGAGCCAAACACATTGGAGCCAACATGACATCCACAGGGATTGGAAATATCACCGATTCAAAAAAACTAATAACGCCTAGATAATATTCAGCATGTTTATGCTTTGCCCACTTTAAACAGATTTCGTATATTTTTGTAAATATTTTCATGTGACCGTACCTTCTAGTAATGGCACAAAGTTAACTTTCTCAATCGTCATTTGATCCATGCCGTCTTCGGTTTTTTCAAGTAAAATCAGCTCTTGCTCGCCAGTCTCAACAGTCAATGGAATTAACATTCGTCCACCAACCGCTAGTTGTTCAACTAGTTTCTCTGGAATATTATTTGGTGAAGCCGTCACAATTATTGCGTCAAAAGGAGCGTGTTCTTTCCAACCTAAAAAACCATCGCCATGTTTATAAGTAATATTATTCAACTCTAGATATTTAAATCGCTCAATCGCTTTATCTTGAAGCTGTTTCAAGCGTTCAATCGTATAAACCTGAAAAGAGACTTGAGATAAAATGCTAGTTTGATAACCGCATCCTGTTCCAATTTCTAAAATACTCCCCATGATTCCACTCTCAATTAATAACTCAGTCATGCGTGCGACAATATAGGGCTGAGAAATAGTTTGCCCTAAGCCAATAGGCAATGCTGTATCATCATAAGCTCGATGAGCCATTGCCTCGTCTAAAAACAAATGGCGAGGTGTTGACTCAATCGTTTCTAAAACTGACTCTTCTTTAATACCTTTTTCTCTCAGTCGATTCACCAAACGTGTGCGAGTGCGCTGAGAAGTCATTCCAATCCCTGCAAATTTTTTATGATTCATTATTTTATTCTTTTAGTTTAATGCTAAAATAATTCTAGCGATTATTTTTAACTTACCTAAACAAATCCTACTCTTCTAGCATCCATTCACTGAGCGGTTTTAAACTATCATAGTGGGTTAAATCTATTGTTAGAGGCGTTACTGATACGTAACCTTCTTTAATTGCTTTAAAATCTGTCATATCACCAGTATCTTCTGGCTCGCTTGGTGCTCCAAACCAAAAAATCTTATTACCTCGTGGGTCATCACACGCGATGACTGTATCTTTTCTATGACGACTTCCAAGCCGAGTGATACGAATCCCTTTAATTTCATCAAAGGGTAAATCAGGAATATTAACATTGAGTATAATATTCTTTGGTGGTTGATGTTTAGCTATTTTATTTTTTAAGCTTCGCATGACTTTTGCAGCCGTTTTGTAATTTTTGCATTCGTGACTAGCAAGCGAAATAGCCACAGAAGTATAACCTAATGATCGTCCTTCCATTGCCGCGGCCACTGTACCAGAATATAAAACATCATCACCTAAATTTGCTCCTCTATTAATACCTGCAATAACCATTTCCGGAGGTTGATCCATAATCCGATGAGTGCCTAAATGGACACAATCACAAGGTGTACCATTAACAGAAAATTGATTAGCGCTTCTTTTTGTAACACGTAAAGGAATATCCAAAGTTAAGGCAGCACTGGTAGCGCTTCGATTCCTATCCGGTGCAACTAAAGTTAAGTCATCATCTTTTATCAACTCATCAAACAGTGCTTGTATTCCCGGCGCTTCAATTCCATCATCGTTACTTATTAATATTCTCATTATTTTTATCTTCTTAATTTATCTTCTCAAATTCAAACTTTAAATTATTAACAATTAATCTAATTAGTTATATCTCGCTCTAAACTCAAATCTTTGAAATCAACTAATTCCCTAAGCAAACCAGTTGCATAACTACCGGAAGGTAAACTGAAAGAAATAGTCGCAATATTTTCAGTTTGCACGCATTTTAAATCAACAGCAATAGTTCGATAAGAACGTCTACTTGAATCAATACCTAGCTTAGATAAACCATCAATCCAACCACTCATTTTATTGTTCGCTTTATCTTCTAACTCTTTTGATTGTAATGTAGATTCTGACAATTGTTTGCCTGGAAGCCAGCCACAAATATGTATATCGCCACCTTCAAGTCTTTTTTCAATCGTAACATGTTCATCTATATCTTTTTTTTGTTCTTTTAAATTTTTTTCATTTTTAAATTTTTTAGAATCATTAGGGTCTTTGTTAAAAAAATATGAACGACTTTGATTTAACATAAAACAATCACCGTCTAACTCGCTATTCCAATTATTTTCTCTTACTCGGCTGGCTAGCTGCAAGTTAAATAAATAAGAACGTGCACTTGATAAAACCAAGCCTCTTTTATTGCGGTTATTTATTTTCATTCCGCCGGTTAGTAGTTCATTTGCTAGATTTAAATTATTGTAATCATGACCGAAGCGCTGATAACCAAAATAGTTAGGGAACCCAAAACGTCTTATTTTTTCAACCTTTGATGTTTCAATATTTTCAGAGAGTTCTCTTAAAATAATCTTAAAGTCATTTCTTAGAATACTACCAATACGAAGTTTTTTATTGTGCCTAATATGATTGACGACTTGATAGCCATCGCCATTTAACTGATCGATATACTCTTTGGTATCGATTAACTCCGTCTTTCCCGGGAGATGCAAACTAAACCACTGGCGAGATATACTATGACGATCTTTCTTTCCTGCGTAGCCAATATCTTTTCGAGTTAGCCCAGATTTTTTTATTAACTGACGAATAACCCAATCAGTATTACTACTTTGCTTTTCTATTTGTAAAAACAAATGTTCACCAAACCCACAAGGCTCAAAAGACAAAATTTCCAGAACTTTAAAATCAGAATTCCTATATCGCAGATTGCCTTTGCAGGAGGGTGTTTGTTGATTATGTGCGAATGGGAGATTTTTAGCTAAAAATTTTATATCATTAATGTCAGAATAAGTGTCAGTGTCTATAGATAAGATAGATAAATCATTCTCTGTATTTAACATTCGATTAAACAGACACAATGTACTGCGATCCCTTCCTTGCGCCCTATATAACCTAAATGTTCAGTTGTAGTTGCTTTAACATTACATTGTTCAATGTTAATAGATAGAGTTCTGCAAATGTTATCTGTAATATTTTCGATATGATCAGACATTATTGGAGTTTGAGCGATGACAGTAATATCCAAATTATTAATTTTATAATTCTTAGTTTGCAGTAATAGAAGTACTTGACTCAATAAAGTCAAACTATTTGCATTGGCATATTGTTTATCAGTATCTGGAAAGTGATAACCTATATCTCTCAATGAAGCTGCACCTAACAATGAATCACATATGGCATGAAGTAATACATCGCCATCAGAATGAGCAATTAGTCCCTGATGGTCTTTAAAAACTAGACCACCTAGTATTAAAGGTTTATCTCCTCCGAAAGCATGTACATCATAACCATGACCGATTCTAATCAAATGAAAAACCTCACGTATTCTTTATCTTAACTTTTGTTTGCTCGCGATAAAATCTCACTAGCTAATTCTAGATCTTCAGCATAAGTAATTTTAATATTAGAACCATTTGATGGAATTGCATTTGCACTGAAATCACAATTAATTAATGCACCAATTTCATCGGTTACCAAAACATCATTTTGTATAACCGTCGAAATCGCTTTATTAAGATCTTCAAACTTTGCGATTTGAGGTGTTAACGCTCTAACTAAATCATCTCGCTCAACATTTTCAATAACTTGTCCTGACTCATCAACACGTTTAATAGAATCTGACACCTTAGAGGACAAAAAACATGGAGCATTTAATTCATTGTATTTTTTAATCAGTAAATTAAGATCGTGTTTAGACAAGCATGGTCTGACAGCATCATGGACTAAAACTGGCACATTGGCATTTATCCCTTTATCAAATAAATACTTTAAAGCATTATGTACTGAATTGACGCGTTCAACTCCGCCATCAACAATCACTAATTTTTTGTGTTCTATCTCTTTGAGATTTGAATAATATTGGTCTTTATTTGAGACTACCAAAATAACTTTATCTATTTGATCAGACTCAAGTAATAAACTAAGCGTGAAATCCAAAACACATTTTTTACTCGAACGCTCATCTGGTTTAAACGGCGGTATTATAGAGTATTGCTTGGGTATATCACTAAAAAACCGTCGCCCAACACCTGCTGCGGGAACAATCGCGACACAACCTGATATATTTTCTATTTCACTATATGGCATACTCTTATCTCCCTGAAACTCACCCTATAATTTTTGGCAAACTTTTAAAAAAATACTTAACAGAACTGTAAATCACTGCTCTTTTGGAATGATTCTATAAAATATTTCACCTTTCTTTATCAAGCCTAATTGTTCTCTTGCTTTTTCTTCTAAAATCTCCGGCATATTTCTCAACATCCTGACTTCATTTTTTAACTTTTTATTCTGTGAAACAAGTTGTTTATTTTGTTTTATTTGTTCTGCAATTTCTATTTGTAAAAGGGTAATGTTTTTTTGTTCATAATTATTCCGTTGCCCTTGTTTACCATACCAAACTTGATACTGTAACCAAATGATTAACAAAATTAAAACAGCTGTTAATGTTTTACGTACCATTTATATAACTATATATAAACAATCAATTAAAACAGTTAAAAGCATCTTTTCCAGGATAAATTGCTTTATCACCCAACTTTTCTTCAATTCTTAATAGTTCATTATATTTAGCAACACGGTCACTGCGACATAACGATCCTGTTTTAATTTGCCCTGCGTTAGATGCGACTGCTAAATCTGCAATCGTAGTATCTTCTGTCTCACCACTTCTATGTGAAACCACTACTGTATAGCCAGCATCATGAGCCATATCAATAGCCGCCATTGTTTCAGTTAAAGTTCCAATTTGATTGACTTTAATTAATATAGAATTTGCGACTTTTTTCTCGATCCCTTCAGCTAATATTTTAGTATTAGTCACAAACAAATCATCTCCAACTAACTGAACACGCTCTCCTAATTTTTCCGTTAGAATTTTCCAACCGTCCCAATCTCCCTCGTCCATGCCATCTTCAATTGAAATAATTGGATATCTATTTACCCAATCTTCTAAGTAACAAGCAAATTCTTCAGAAGTTAGAGATTTACCTTCTCCTGCAAGTTCATATTTACCGTCTTTATAAAATTCAGAACTCGCTACATCAAGGCCGATAAAAATATCTTCACCTAATTTATATCCTGCTTTATCGACCGCTTCGACAATCGCTTGAACCGCTTCTTCATTAGATCCAAGATTAGGCGCAAAACCACCTTCATCGCCAACTGAGGTACTAAGTCCTTTTGCTTGTAATACCGATTTTAGGGCATGAAATATTTCTGTTCCATATCGCAATGCTTCCGCAAAACTTGGCGCGCCGACAGGTAAAATCATAAATTCTTGAATATCAACATTGTTATCCGCATGTGCACCACCGTTGATTATATTCATCATTGGTACTGGCAATTTAACACCATCACCCATCTGTCTAAATAGTGGTACTTTGTTGTCTTGTGCGGCAGCTTTAATCGCTGCTAAAGAAACAGCCAGAATTGAGTTAGCACCTAGCACTTCTTTATTTTCGGTTCCATCTAAATCAAGCATGATTTGGTCAATCTTTGTTTGTTGGTTAATGTCACTACCGATTAATTTTGGTCGAATAATTTCATTAATATTTTTTACCGCTTTTAAAACGCCTTTTCCCATATAACGAGTGTCATCGTGATCCCTAAGCTCTAAAGCTTCTCGAGAACCTGTTGAAGCGCCAGATGGCGAACAAGCTAGGCCAATAATTCCATTCTCCAAAATCACTTCAGCTTCAACGGTTGGGTTGCCTCTTGAGTCTAAAATTTCTCTACCAATAATATTTTTAATTTTACTCATAAACTGAACCTTTATTAATATCTCAAATTTTTTCACTATATAAAGCGGTGGTTAAATCTCTTTATTTCTAAATCTGAAATTATAAATTCATTTCTGCAAATGGTCTACTTTTAACCACTTGATCAATTTCCATTAAACTAGTCAAAAGTGATTCTATGTCATTCATTGGCCAAGAGTTTGGACCATCACTTTTTGCTTCAGCTGGATTAGGGTGTGTTTCCATAAACAATCCAGAAATACCTGCAGCAATCGCAGCTCTCGCTAAAACAGGGACATGCTCACGTTGCCCGCCAGAAGTACTTCCTTGACCACCAGGCAATTGGACGGAATGAGTCGCATCAAACACAACTGGCGCTTGAGTTTCTCTCATTACAGCCAAACTACGCATATCGGAGACTAAATTATTATAACCAAAAGAGGCGCCTCGTTCACAAACCATAATATTTTCATTTCCAGTTGCTCGCGCTTTATTGACAACATGAGTCATATCCCAAGGAGCTAAGAACTGGCCTTTTTTAATATTGACAGGAATACCTGGCTTACAAACATTTTGAATGAAATTGGTCTGGCGACATAAAAATGCAGGAGTTTGCATAACATTGACAACACTGGCAACTTCATCAAATGGTGTATCTTCGTGCACGTCAGTTAATACTGGAACACCAATTTGATTTTTAACTTTTTCTAAAATCTGTAAACCTTTCTCTAAACCTGGTCCTCTAAAACTTGCATGAGAAGAACGATTAGCTTTATCAAAAGATGACTTGTAGACAAAATTAATATTTAGTTTTGCTGTCACTTCTTTTAAGTAACCAGCCGTTTCCATTGCGAGTTCTTCACTTTCTATCACACAAGGACCCGCTATTAAAAAGAAAGGTTGGTCAATGCCAACTTTAAAACCACAAATTTCCATTTTTATTCCTCTTCTTTAGTCTTAAATATTTTTGCTGCTGCAATAAATGACGTAAATAACGGATGTCCGTCTCTTGGTGTTGAAGTAAATTCTGGATGAAATTGAACACCAATAAACCAAGGGTGCTTAGCTATTTCTATTGTTTCTACTAGATTATTTAAACTAGAACGTCCAGAAATAGTTAATCCTTTCTTCTCCATTCGCGCAACATAATTTTCATTTACCTCATATCGGTGTCTATGTCGCTCATTAATTTCTTTACTGGCATATATTTTACTTAATTTAGAGTTTTTATTTAAGTAAGCAGGCTGCGCACCTAAACGCATCGTTCCACCCAAATCAGAATCTTTATTTCGCTGTTCTACTTTACCGTCTTTATCGACCCATTCTGTGATTAATCCTACAACCGGATTTTCACTTTGCTGCGAAAACTCACTACTATGAGCATCAGTTAATCCTACACAATTTCTAGCAAATTCAATAACCGCAACTTGCATACCTAAGCATATTCCTAAAAATGGAACGTTATTTGTACGTGCATATTCAACCGCTTTAATTTTCCCTTCTACTCCACGTTCACCAAACCCTCCAGGAACTAATATGGCATGAGCGTTATCTAGCAGACCAACACCTTTTTGTTCAATATCTTGAGCATCAACAAAATCAATCTGAACCGTCAAACGATTTTGTAACCCAGCATGTTTAAGCGATTCAATTAACGACTTATAGGCTTCCGTAAGATCCATGTATTTACCAACCATAGAAATATTGACCTGTCCATTTGGGTTAGCTTCAGCATAAAGAACTTGCTCCCATTCCTTTAAATCAACATCTTGTTTAGGCAAATTAAATCTTTCTGTTACCAGTTTTTCTAAACCTTGTGCATTAAGGATGGCGGGAATTTTGTATATGCTATCAACATCTTTTAATGAAATAACGGCTTTATCATCAACATTGGTAAATAATGCAATTTTTGCTTTTTCTGCAACGGGAATATCCCTATCTGAACGACATATGAGGATGTCTGGTTGAATACCTATCGACCTCAATTCTTTTACTGAATGCTGAGTTGGTTTTGTTTTTAATTCACCAGCAACGGCTATATAAGGCAATAATGTTAAATGCATAAACAAGGCATGTTCACGACCTAATTCATAAGCTAACTGTCTTATAGCCTCTAAAAACGGTAAAGACTCAATATCACCAACCGTACCACCAATTTCAACAAGCGCAATATCTGCGCCTTTAGCGCCTTCTACTACTTTGGATTTTATCTCATCGGTAATATGAGGAATGACTTGGACGGTCGCACCTAAATATTCGCCTTTACGTTCCTTTCTAATAACATCAGCATAGACTCTGCCCGTAGTGAAATTATTCGATTGTTTCATTTTTGTACGAATGAAACGTTCGTAATGACCTAAATCTAAATCAGTTTCTGCACCATCTTCAGTAACAAAAACCTCACCATGTTGAAATGGACTCATTGTACCAGGGTCAACATTGATATAAGGATCAAGTTTTAATAAGGTAGTTTTTAAACCTCTAGATTCTAAAAGAGCCGCCAAAGAGCCTGCGGCAATCCCTTTTCCCAAAGAAGATACTACGCCGCCCGTAACAAAAATAAACTTAGTCATGCAAAATCGCCAATAAAATGGTTAATATTATCTATATAAATTAGATACTTGGAGCGGAAAGTGAGGGATATCGAGTGTGCTATTTGTTAGTCGATACTGTCTGCAAAACTTACCACTAGGACGGGAAAGTATTCTATCAAAAATACTTTTAGTAATCACTAGAAATCTATATTCAATGAATAAGTATCTACTATTATAAAATGCTCAAATGAATTAAATATTCATACTAGCCTCGTCGCCAAGTCGTTTTACCATTCTTATCTTCTAGGATAATATTCATTTTTACAATTTTTTCTCTGATTTGATCCGCTTTAGCCCAGTCTTTATCTTGACGAGCCTGTTTTCTCTCAAGAATAAGTGATTCAATTTGAGCGCTATCTTGCTCTTCATCACCAACTGCTTGGGTCAAAAAGGACTGAGGTTCTTGTTGAACGATTCCTATAATTTCACCTAAACCAACTAATACGGACGCTAACTTAATTGCTTCTTTTGGATTGTCTTCCTTATTTCGGTTAATCCCTTTAGCGACATCAAAAAGAACGGCGATAGCCTCAGGCGTATTAAAATCATCATCCATTGCTGACTCAAATCGTTTAACGTAATCTGAAGATTTGTCCATTTTAGGTAATTTGCTTAAATCCAAATCATTTAATGCCACATAAAAACGCTTCAAACCAGAGTCCGCCGAGTTTAAGTTATCTTCTGAGTAATTTAATTGGCTGCGGTAATGGCTAGACAATAAAAAATAACGAACGGTTTCTGCACGATATTTTGCTAGTACGTCTTGAATGGTGAAAAAATTACCTAAAGATTTAGACATTTTTTCTTTATCCACTTGCATCATGCCTGTATGGATCCAAGTATTGGCAAAACAACAGCCATTTGCCGCTTCAGATTGTGCTATTTCATTTTCATGGTGTGGAAATTGAAGATCTGAACCTCCACCGTGAATATCGAATTGATTACCTAATACTTTTTTGGTCATTGCAGAACACTCTATATGCCATCCCGGTCGTCCCTCTCCCCAAGGAGATGACCATTTAGGTTCTCCGGGTTTTGCCATTTTCCAAAGTACAAAATCCATGCTGTTTTTCTTATCCGTAGCAACCTCAACTCGTTCACCCGCTTGTAACTGTTCAATATTTTGCTTACTTAACTTTCCATAATCATTACAAGAAGGAACGTTGTAATAAACATCACCATCAGACCCCTGATAAGCAAAGTTTTTTTCTATTAATGTTTCAATCATTGTAATAATTTCGTCTATCGATTCTGTTGCCTTTGGTTCAACGTCTGGCGGTAACATGCCTAAAGCAGCAAAATCATCATGCATGATTTTGGTAAAACGCTCCGCCAAAGATCTACTGGACTCTTCATTTTGATTCGCTCTCGCGATAATCTTGTCATCAATGTCAGTTATATTTCTAACATAAGTTAGATCGTAGCCTTTAAAACGAAGATAACGAGCGATCACATCAAAGGAGATAAATGTACGACCATGACCAAGATGGCAATGATCGTAAATGGTGATACCACACACGTACATGCTCACCTTACCGGAAACCATTGGTTTAAATTCTCGTTTACTTTGTGTGAGTGTGTCGTAAATCTTTAACATTTGCGTCTTAATTCCCGTCAATTTATTATTCATACTTTTATATTATAGGCATTATTATATAAAGCATTGAACTAAGACGCACCCATCTTTTCATTATTAAAGCAATTGACAAGTAAAAAGGTCACTTTTGAGATAATTATCAGATTAGGCAAGTAGAAGATAGAATGTAAGGTATGAACTAATGTTAGGTAAGTTTGAACTTGTACTTAGACTTTTAACTGGGAACTGGCAATCTGGAACTTCAAAGCACAAATAAATGAGCAATGAAGCTTTAATGAAGCTCTTACTCTTTATTCGTCGTTATTGATTATTGAAATGAACATCCTAATAAAATAAACAGCGATACCATGCATAAAAACGATAACGCCTAAGTTCAGTAAATCTTCCGGACTTGAAAATAATTCTGTTAAAGCACCCATACTCTTCTCCTAATTAATTTAATCACGTTATAATAAATTAAAGGTTTGTATTACAGGTTGATCTGGATCACTATATTAGGTATCACTTATGTATTGCAACATTCAAAATATTAATAAAAAGAAACTTTTTATTAATAAATGCTAGGAAGCCATTTAAAAATTCATGTAAAATCGCTCCATTATTGAACGAGACAAACAAAAAGGAAAAATATGATTACTTTACACACCAATTTTGGTGACATCAAAATACAACTAAATGAAGAAAAAGCACCGAATACAGTAAAAAACTTTATTCAATATGCAGAATCCGGACACTACGCAGGAACTGTATTTCATCGAGTTATTGAAAATTTTATGGTTCAAGCTGGAGGGTTTGATAATGACATGAAGCAAAAATCCGTATCTGAGGCTATTAAGTGTGAATCAAATAATGGTTTATCCAATAAAACCGGTACAGTTGCTATGGCAAGAACAAGCGATCCTCATTCTGCAACAGCTCAATTTTTTATCAATACTAAAGATAACGATTTCTTAGATTTTAGTGCTGAGACAACACAAGGTTGGGGTTACTGTGTATTTGGTGAAGTTGTTGAAGGTATGGCCGTTGTTAATCAAATCAAACAAGTTGACACTGGTTTTGTTGCTGGAATGCAAGACGTACCTAAAGAATCAGTCATTATCAATAAAGTTTCAATCGAAGACTAAATAAGATCTTTATTTATGCCTAATATTCACATCATATCTGACCTTCATTTAAGTTGTGAGCGGGAAGATCTAACGACTTTGTTCTCTAAATACATGAGCGATATCGCTATAAACAGTAAAAAGCTTTATGTATTAGGTGACTTATTTGAAGTTTGGATTGGTGATGACTGTTTGGCCAGTGATGATGGTTTAGTAAGAGATACCAAAAACCAAACTAACTATTTTTATCAATCAGTCATTAGCCAATTTAAAAAATACTCCGATAATATAGGTGAATTATATTTTATTCATGGTAATCGTGACTTTTTGCTCAGTAACGAGTTTGAAAAAAAAACGGGAGGCACCATTTTATCTGAGCCTTTCTTTTTTACTAATAACGATAAGAAAGTGGCTTTGATGCATGGCGATAGTTTGTGTACTGATGATAAAGAATATCAACAGTTTAGAACCATGGTAAGAAATCCAGCATGGCAAAAAGAATTTTTATCATTACCAAAAGAAAAGCGAGTTGAAATAGCTACAGGATTAAGAGAGCAAAGCAAAGATGCTCAAAAAGAAAAAACATCTGAGATTATGGATGTTAACCAAGAAAGTGTGATTAATTTTATAAAAGAAAACAACGTCGACCAATTAATACATGGTCATACCCACAGACAAAACGCTCACTATCTAAAAATAGCTAATAAAAAGCCTATGCGCTATGTTTTAGCGGATTGGGGCAAGAAAGGTTTTTACCTAGAGTTAAATAATAACGGTACATCTGAAAATTATTTTTCTTAAATTATTGTTACATTGAAAAAAGTATCTCAAAAATACAATAAGGCTAATACAGCAATTCACGCTAAAATTAAGAAGCCCTGTCTATCAGCTCTACAGCGTTATGAAAAACACTACATATTTTTCGCACTAAAACAGCTTCAAAATATTATTTGAATATAAAATTGAACTTTTTATGAATTCTAGGATCTGATCAAAATAGACCCCCCTATATTTTGGTCGATTCTTTCTTGAAACAAAAAAACACTTAAATTTTACGACACTTAGGCAAGCAATGGGGACTCATTTTAACGCCATCGACGATCCTCGCCAAAAAGGAAGCTTTGATTACAGTCAAAAAGATAAGCTTTTAACTGCGTTTGCCTACATGGATGTAGGTACTTAGGTTTTGTCTGGAACGAAAAACCTGTGCCTACATGGATGTAGGTACTTAGGTTTGAGGGTATTTACACAGTTAGGATTACACCCTCATTTGTAAGCATTTGTTCGAAACAGGCTTATTACAAATCAATTATTTATAAATTCTACATATTTCAAACCTAAACCGTCGCAATCAATGCGGGTAACTAACATATTTAACAAACTGCTCCCTTCGTTAGTCTCAAGTTCATTTAAGCTAACTTGGACTAAAGAACCTAATGTTGGTCGTTGAGTTTCTTTTGATAAAACGTATAAACCGCTTTCACTCTGGTTTACAGCTTTCAAAATAGCACTTTGACCTTTCTCGTCAAATAACAAAATGTCAAAGCACGTTGGTTTTCTATTGCTCCTTCTTCTTTCCTTATCAAGATTCATCAATATCAATGGTTACTCTTAAAAATAAATATCAGTACTTTTAGTATAGTCTAAGGATTGACTTTAATTCATTACCTGAACCCATTTCAATTAATTCACAGGCCAATCACCTATCTAAACTTTGTCAAATAGCTATTTAGTAACTGTGAACAAATAGTTTTTCTTTTTACCCAGTTTTACCATAAAGAAACGACCAAACAATGCGTTACTTAGTGAAAAATATCACTTGACTTCATATTATCCGTGAAAAGATCGAGGGTCACCCATTAGAATTCACCGGTCAAGTAGATATACGTGTTCCCTCATGTTTTATTTTCATAAAACCAAGTTAATTGTTGATTTTATGAAATATCTCTAAAACCAAGTCCTGAGGGCGTGGTCATAGTTCGTAAGGATAGTCCTGGAGAGTCTACTCATGGTATGAAAAGAGGTTGTCGATAGCTTGCATCTTTTTAATTTACTTTCTGGGATCCCCCTAAAATAATAGGTTCATGATGCTTTAAAACTTTAGCTCCTAAATAAACGCCATTTGTATCAAAAGCCACTAGCATGTTCACCGGCTCTCCAGAATAAGCCGGTATTTTTGCTACATCGTTTGTTTCAAACGCATAGCCTAGTATTTCTTTATTTTTTAAACCGTGTAAATAGGTCGAGTATTCTCATTTTTAGCATTTTTATCTGAAATTTTTGTTTGGGTAGGTAATATTTCTTTAATTAACGGTAAAGGATCTTTAGCAGGGCTTACGAAAAGAGCGTGAGCGGGCAAGACAACGCAAAATGACAATAGAGTGAGTTTGAGAAACAGTTTTGATAAATGGTAAGTGTGATATGAAAATATGTTAAAAAGCATTATTTAAAGGTATCTATTTAACTAACTGCGACAATTTGTCACAGCTTATACCTTAATTCTCAACATATAATGTTCTAGATCACTGTATTGTCGTAATGAATACTAAATAAACTAATTAAATCAATGAAATAAACCATGTTTTATTGATTGTTTTATAATAATGATTATCCTGGTCCCTTACCCTTCAATCCCAAGTTTCACCAAATCTTCAGGCTCTAAAAGTCTATTAATACATTCTCTAAATGGTTCGCTCTCAGAATCATAAAAGAAATTATAAACGTCAGTTTCATACTGATGCCCTACTTCGACTCGACCAATAAACTTGAAATCTTCGCCATCTGTAATAAATTTAAAAATTTCTTTAGACTCTTCATCAGTAAATAAAAATGCAGGTCCCCAAAGCTGAAGTTGCCCTTCTACGTGTGATGAAATATATTTTGGTTTATAGGTTTGTTCATTAATAAAGAATTTTTGAACACTCCCCACCTCAAGATCGATATGAGATGGTCCGTTAATGATGATTCTAACTGACGGATTTTCATCCATGTATTGTAAACTAGAAATCACACGAAAATATCCAACATACTGACGCCCGATAACACCACCAGCAAATGGAAAGCTCATCGCACAATAATCATTCGATTGAATAAATGTGTATTCCGGAAAATCACCACAAGAAGTTACACCAAAAACACTGAGCAATGAAAAAATCATCGCTCGCACTTTACCTTTAAATCTAAAAATATAGATCATCGCTTTGATACTTTTCTTGCTTTTAATCGCTTATTGTTTCGCTTATCACCTTTGTGTTGACGTACTTGTCTTGAACCTCGACTTGATGTCAATCCTGCTATTTTTTCAAACTCACCGAGTTCTTCACGAGTCAGCTCTCTCCAACGACCTTGTTTTAATGCTCTCGGCAATTCAAAAGGTCCATATTGAATTCTATGAAGCCGAGAAACTTGCACATCAAACGCCTCCCAAAGTCGCCTTACTTCACGATTTTTTCCTTCGCGTAAAGTCACATGATACCAGTGATTACTTCTCTCACCACCGGCCACTTCGATTGATTCAAACCTTGCTAATCCATCCTCTAATTCTACACCGTCTAAAAGCGATTGAATCATTTCGTCGTGCACTTGCCCTCTTACTCTAACCGCATATTTTCTAACCACTTCTAAAGAGGGATGCATTAACTTATTAGCCATTTCGCCATCGTTAGTAAAGAAAATTAAACCACTGGTATTAAAATCTAATCGTCCTACACTTAGCCAACGTGAATTTCTCACTTTAGGCAAGCTATCAAAAATAGTTGGTCTACCTTCAGGATCTTTTCGCGTAGAAATCTCCCCCTCTGGCTTATGATAAACAATCATTATTCGTTTAAAATCTTCAGGTTTTGTTAACTTTATTGGTTTTCCATCGACTCTAATCGTATCATTAAGAGAAGCTCGATCACCGATAGTTGATATTTTTCCATTAACACTAACTCTGCCAGCGTCAATCCACCTTTCAGATTCGCGCCTAGATGCAATACCAGCATTAGCCATTATTTTTTGAAGTTTGTCATCGCTTATGACATCATTTTGTATTTCAATATTTGGTTCTATCGGCTTTTGCATAAGTATTGTATTCGTCGTTTAAATTTAATTTATTAGATAGAGCTATCTATCTCTGATTCTAATTCTGATTCTAATTCTGATTCTAATTCTGATTCTGATTCTGATTCTAATTCTGATTCTAATTCTAATTCTAAGAGCAGATCAGATTGGATCAGAGTCTATTTGATTTTCATCCACTAATTCGGTTTGCGGTTCCGTTGCATCTATTTGAATATTTTCATTTTCATCCAATTCTTTTGCTGATTCTAAAACTTCATTGGCAGCTAGTTCCCGCGGCGCGTCATCATTTTCTTCCTGACCCAGGTCTTGTTGAGAACTCTGGTCAAATTTTGAGTCCGGGTCTTCTTTTGAATCCGGATTTTTATTTGATTTTAAACCCTTGTCTGAAACTAAAGTTGTCTCATCCTCTTCGTGCACATCTGGATTAGGCAACTCAAGTTCTAGGTTTAGATCAGCTAGATCTTTAATTTCAGAAAGCGTTGGCAACTCTTCTAAGCTTTTCATATTAAAATAATCTAAAAACTGTTTTGTGGTTGCATATAAAGCGGGGCGGCCAGGAACATCCCGATGCCCAACAATTCTGATCCACTCTCTTTCCATTAATGTTTTTATAATACTGCTTGAAACGCCTACCCCTCGAACATCTTCAATTTCACCACGTGTGACAGGCTGTCTATAAGCTATCAACGCTAACGTTTCTAAACTCGCTCTTGAATATTTTGGCGGTCGCTCTTCCCATAATCGACTAATCCACTCAGAATAATCTTGTCTCGCTTGATAACGATACCCAGAAGCAACATCAAATAATTCAATTCCTCGGCCTTCACATTCAATTTGTAGTTGTTGAACAGCCTCTCTAACTTTACTAGCTGTAATTTGTTCATCTTCGACAAACAGTTTCAACAACTGGTCAATCGACATAGGTTTACCAACCGACATTAAAGCGGCTTCTATAATTTGTTTTATTTTATTGTCAACTATATTCATTTTTCTTTTCTTTTTCGTAAAATATTTTATAATATTAGCTAAAACTAATTTATTCTTGCTCTTACATGAATCGGAGCAAAAGCTTCACTTTGAACTAGCTCTACTAAAGATTCTTTGGTTAATTCCATAATCGCTAAGAATGTCACAACAATCCCTGCTTTACCTTCTTCTACATCAAACAAGGAAAAAAACTCTGTAAAATTATCAGCTGATAAAATAGCTAATACTTTAGACATCTTTTCACGTGTCGAAAGTGCTTCTCTTTGAATTTGATGAGATGTAAACATTTTTGCTCTTTGCATCACATCTTTTAAAGCCATCATCACTTCCCGCATATCAACTTCTGGTGCCGGTTTATTAATATGTAACTCGGGTGTTTGCACTTCCGCTTGAAAAATATTTCTACCCATCCGAGGTAACTGATCAACATCCAATGCTGCTTTCTTAAAACGTTCGTACTCTTGTAAACGTCGAATCAAATCAGCTCTTGGATCATCTTCATCTTCATCGAGTTTTGGTCTCGGAAGTAAAACACGGCTCTTAATTTCAGCCAGCATTGCCGCCATCACCAAATACTCAGCAGCTAATTCAAGGTTCACGCCTTTCATTAACTCAACATATTCCATATATTGCTCAGTAATATGAGCAATTGGAATATTTAAAATATCTAAATTTTGACGTTTAATTAAATACAATAATAAATCAAGAGGTCCTTCAAAAGCTTCTAAAAAGACCTCTAGTGCATCTGGAGGAATATACAAATCTTTCGGTACATCGCTAACCGCTTCTCCCTCAATTAACGCAAAAGGCATTTCTTCTTGAGATTGAGGCTGACCTTCGAAAGATTGTGATTCATTATCTAAATATTCTTGCGTGATAGATTCTAAAGTCGCTTTTTCTTGCACTTCTGTAACTGCCGAATCTTCCAAGTTTATTTCTGAACCTTCTAAGCGGTCTTCAAAATGCTCGTCATGATTATCTTCTTGCATAACTATAACTCTCGCACCTATCGGTACGATAACCCCATAGCTTCACGAACATCTTCCATCGTTTCTTTAGCGACGCCTCTGGCTTTATCTGAACCTTCAGCGATTATGTTTCTCACTAATTCAGGGTTTTCCTCATACTCTTTTGCATTTTCTTTAAATTCAGTGGTTTCTTTTATTACGCTGTCAATAAGTGGTTGTTTGCATTCCAAACAACCTATGCCGGCCGTCGTGCAACCTTGCTTAACCCAACTTTTAACATCATCAGCTGAATAAACTTCATGAAATTGCCATACAGGGCACTTATCAGGATCGCCAGGGTCGGTTAACCTCACTCTCGCAGGATCGGTTTGCATAGTTTTAATTTTCTTTTCCACTTGCTCAGCAGATTCGCGCATTTCTATTACATTGTTATAAGATTTAGACATTTTTTGCCCATCTAAACCCGGCATTTTAGAAACAGGCGTTAATAATGCTTGTGGTTCTGGAAGAATTATTTTTCCACCGCCTTCTAAATAACCTATTAAACGTTCTTTATCTCCTAATGAAATGCTTGAATGACTCTCAACCATTGACTGAGCCTGAGCAAGTGCATCTTCATTGCCTTCTTGAACATAATCTCGTCTTAAATTGCTATAAAGTTTCGCATTCTTTTTTCCCAGTTTTTTAATTGCTGACTCCGCTTTTTTCTCAAATCCTGGCTCACGACCGTAATAATGATTAAATCGCCTAGCAATCTCACGAGACATTTCTACGTGTGGTACCTGATCTTGACCGACAGGCACAGCACCGGCCTTGTAAGCTAAAATATCCGCTGTTTGTAATAATGGATATCCAAGAAAACCATAGGTGCTTAAATCTTTATCTTGCAATTTATCTTGCTGCTCTTTATAGCTTGGCGCTCTTTCTAACCAACTTAAAGGTGTCAACATAGATAGCAACAGGTGTAATTCAGCGTGCTCTGGCACTTTTGACTGAATAAACATAGTAGATGAACCAGGATTGACACCAGCAGCCAACCAATCAATCACCATATCCCAAACAGATTCTTCAATGATCTGAGGGTTATCATAGTGAGTAGTTAACACATGCCAATCAGCGACACAAAAGAAGCACTCATGCTCATGCTGCAATCTTGTCCAGTTTTTAAGTACACCATGATAGTGTCCAAGATGCAGCTTTCCTGATGGGCGCATACCGGAAAGTACTCGTTGATTTTGTAGATTGATG
>JBLIBL010000028.1:0-38096 GCA_047633355.1 Polaribacter sp. | reverse complement strand
CACTTCGAGTTGTTATGCCTTTTCGCACAGGGCGAGTATATTGTTCAATTTAGTTGTTAGCATCTCTTTGCCATTTTTAAAAATGCCGCAGTGCGGGCTAAACATCGTTGCAAAATCAAGGGCTACGGTTTTTCTCAAACTACTGACTAACAAATATAGGTTTTCTTCACTTATTAACAATTTAAGTTTTCGTGCGATGTATAGATCTCAGCTAAAAAAATAACCTTTTTCGGGCAGTAAATAACAAGTCAAATCTTTAGCGTGATCAGGAGTATGAACAGGAATAACCGAAGTATCATCACTTAAGTATTCAGTATCATTTATCGCATTAGTTTTAGCTTTTCTTGGGAGAGGCTTGGCGCGCGCGGTGTTAGGTTAAATTTTTGTGCACTGCCACTGTGATCTTCATGCTGGTGAGTAAGCAGTAGCTGTCTTACAGGTTGTTGCAGCAAAAATGACTTTACATACTTCCATTGATTACTGGGACCAGTATCAATAACTGTATCAGCAATTCAGTAGACAATAAATTGGGTGTTAATTCCTAGATTAAAGCGTCCTACTTTAAAGCCTTCAACCACTTCATATTTGTAATGTTGTCGTATAGACATAACATTTAAAGTTGAAGTAATAGGCAGTTGTTAGTCATTAAACTACTATATATCCAATTTCTGGTGTAATCCAACAATAATGATTTCGACATAAACATTCACTAATTATCAAAATATTGTGCATTATTTGTACAACAAACCTCGACTTTTAGCTCACAACTCTCTATAGTGCGCGCCGCTTATATTCATTTATTACTAATAAAACTCCCGAGAAATTCCATTGATCACTACCGCTAACATCACTATGCAATTCGGCGCTGAGCCGTTGTTCGAGAACATTTCAGCTAAATTTGGTCAAGGAAATCGCTACGGTTTAATTGGCGCAAACGGTTGCGGCAAGTCAACTTTTATGAAAATTTTGAGTGGAGAGTTAGTACCTACTTCTGGCAATTTATCAATAACAACGGGCGTTACTGTTGGTACATTGAGCCAAGATCAGTTTGCATTCGAAGAATATTCCGTTGTTGATGCGGTGATTATGGGTGATGCAGAACTTTGGAAAGTGAAACAAGAGCGCGAAGCAATCTATGCGAACCCAGACATGACCGAAGAAGACGGCATGCGTGTTGCTGATTTAGAAACTCTGTTTGCCGAGATGGATGGTTATACTGCAGAAAGCAGAGCAGAAGAAATATTACTGGAAGCCGGAATTGCGGAACATTATCACTTTGGTCTTATGTCACAGGTGGCACCCGGCTGGAAATTACGAGTTTTACTCGCACAGGCGTTGTTTGCTAATCCGGATATCTTATTATTAGACGAGCCGACCAACAACTTAGATATACACACCATTAGTTGGCTGGAAGAAGTTTTAAACCAACGTAAGTGCACAATGATTATCATTTCTCATGATAGACATTTCTTAAATGCTGTTTGTACTCATATGGCTGATATTGATTATGGCGAGCTACGTATTTATCCGGGTAATTATGAAGCTTTTATGGCAGCCTCTTCTTTAATTCAAGAACAGTTATTAACAGGTAATGCTAAAAAAGCCGCTGAAATGGAAGAATTACAAGGATTCGTGAATCGATTTTCGGCTAACGCATCAAAAGCAAAGCAAGCAAGTTCACGAGCTAAAAAATTAGAAAAAATTAAACTAGATGATGTGAAGTCATCTAGTAGAAGAACGCCTTCTATTACTCTAAAGCAAGATAAAAAACTTCATCGCCAAGCATTAATTTTAGAGGAGCTGGCTTTAGGATATGATGATCATAGTTTGTTTAAAAAAGCTAACCTAATTTTAGAAGCTGGAGCTAAACTAGCAGTGATAGGTGAAAACGGGGCAGGTAAAACAACGTTATTGCGTTGCCTTGTTGATGAGTTACCGGCTAATGAAGGTGTAGTTAAGTGGTCCGAAAATGTCAGTTTTGGATATTGCCCACAAGATAGTACAGCAGATTTTGATTGCGAATTATCATTGTTCGATTGGATGTCTCAATGGCGCACGGCAAAACATGATGACCTTAAAGTTCGCGCCATGTTAGGTCGTCTCTTGTTCAATGAAGATGACTTTAACAAGAAAGTTAAAGTGTGTTCTGGTGGTGAAAAAAATCGTTTGTTATTCGGGAAATTGATGATGAGCGATATTAATGTTTTGATTATGGATGAGCCAACTAATCATATGGATATGGAAGCGATTGAAGCATTAAACAATGCGCTTAAAGCATGGGACGGTACGTTAATTTTTGTCAGTCATGATAGAGAATTTGTTTCATCACTGGCGACTAGAATTGTAGAAATTAAAAATCATGAAGTGATTGATTTTCATGGTACGTATGAAGAGTATTTAGCAAATCAGGAAGTGCAATCTAAGGTTGCCTAGTAAGACTACTTGGTAAAGCTTAACGGAGTAAATCGAGCGCCTTTTTTAAACAGAGCTATTTATTGGCTGTAGTCTATAAATTGGCGGTTCGTTCCACAATACATTCGTAATCGCCTGTTTTGAATTCGCGACAAATCAATGGTCGTTTTTCATAAATCATACAGCCCATGGTGCTTCGATCTAAAGCCGCACACCAGCCATCTTCTAAGCGTGCCATTCTCTCTCCGCCCCATTCATCAATTTCAATATAATTATCCGGCACTCCCGTATCGGTAATAAGCATGACCTCTAAACGGCAACAGCAGGCTTCGCAGTTTGCGCATGTTATTTCAGGTTTAGAGTCAGATTCAGGAGCAGGTTTAAGTTCAGCTTCAGGCAGAGTTGTAATTTTAATTGTCATAAGGTATTTTTAAAAATCACTCCTGATTCAATCCAAATTCTTTTTGTTTCTTTTTAGTTAGCCCTAATGAAACTAAACGATGGGACTCTGCAAGGTAATATCGTAAATCTTCATCATATTCTTTTTTACTATCAATTTGCTGTATCCACTTCATACCACGGCTAGCAAAGTATGGCGCAGGTATGTAACCTTCCTTTTCACTTAAAAAACGAAAATTTAACTCTGAAGTTTTGAAAGTAAAAGCAGGGGTTTTATCTTTTGCCCAACCACCAACAGCAAAAACCTTTCCGCCCACTTTCCATACATGGGAATTTGCCCACTGAATGACATGGGTGGTTGCCAGTAATGAATCGCAAAATTTATTAAATTTATCGTAATTCATTTGTATATATCCTTGAATTACAATGGCTCTGGCAACCTGTGCAAAAAAGTGTAGATTTTTGCGAACCGCGTGCCTTGTACGGATGTAAAACGTGTCATTGTGTTTTATTTAGGGTGTGTTTTTACGCTAAAATTCTGGGTAATGTTATGTGTATTAATGCAACATCTCCGATATAAATACTCGCTAAGTTTCATTGCTTGAGTATATGCTCAAAATTGGAAACTTATGCTGCCCAAAGGAAGTAGTAATCGTTTGTGTTTCCTTGCCCTTAAAATTTAATTTATATTCGAGTGGGCTTATACGGCTACCATCAGCAAATAAAGCCATTAAATGCTCGTGCTCTAAATCGCGATTACCAGAAGATAAATTGGTTAACGTAATGACACTCCAGCGTTCGCCGACCTCATTACTCATAAGCACATAATTAACTATTTCAAAATCGCTTTTTTTAGGCTTAGTATTATTATCGTTTGGGAAAGACAAACGAATATTTTTTGAAACCGAACGGTCAACGGTTAAGACTTCTGTTTCTTCTGCTTGAATTAGCAAAGAAAATAACATTAAAACCGGAAGTATAAATTTAAACACTTGAGCCTCTATTAAAATGTAACGTTGATTATGTTCAGTAAAAACACACATAAAGCCATGATATTAACTAAGACAATTATTATTTCTAATAAAATACTACATGCTTGCAGTATAAATGCAACCGGAACTCTTCGCATCAGCTCTACATTAGCATACCTCTTAACTTAAGACCTTTGTTTTTGAGTGTCGTTTTTCGATATGTTGTTAAAGCTGGTTTTTATAAAAGTCTGACAAACTAAACTTTATGTCAAATAAACTTGACACAGCGCTGGTTCAACTATATATTTAAGTCAAGTTTGCTTTACATTTATTTTACTTTACATGATACAGAGGAGAAACAATAATGGAAAAATTAGAAGAATCAGCGGCAAAATGCGGATTAGTTGCTCGTGATGTTAAAAACGCAACGGTCGCTAATATATGGACACTTGCGTGGGCAATAAGCTTGGGAGTGATCTCTTATCTCTCAGATTACGGATGGTATACCTCAATTTGGGTAGCTATGGTTGGATTTGGCATTCATGCAGTAATAGGGGTAGGTATGGTTTTGGCCTTTAAAAAGTTTTTAACAGAGGCTGATGAATTAGAGCGGAAAATTCAACTTGATGCTTTGGCGTTATCAGTAGGCGTTACCATCGTATTTTTTTCAAGCTATTCTGTATTAGAAAAAGCCATAAGTATTCCAGGTTTAAGCACTGCCTATTTGATTGTTGTATTGGCCTTAGCTTATAGCGTAGGAATTACCTTTGGACGGAGGCGTTACCGATGAAAAATCGGTTAAAGGTACTTCGTGCAGAGCGAGACTGGACCCAAGCTGATCTCGCCCTTCATCTGAAAGTATCTCGACAAACAATTAATGCCATTGAGAAGGGAAAATTTGATCCAAGTTTACCTTTGGCATTTAAAGCCGCACGTTTATTTGAAATGCCAATAGAAGATATTTTTCGAGATGAAGCAATGGTTTGATAACGGGCATAGGTCTATTAGTTTTTTAATTGCCGTCTGATTAATAGGCGTTTGATATTAAAACAAGAAAGGAATAAACCTTTTGGTTGTTTTCATATAATTTTCATAGTTAATACCAAAAAATGAAATATTTTCTTTCTCTTCCAGTTTAGCGGTGGCGACTAAAAAAACAGTCACAATTAAAGCAATGAAAAAACCAATAATGGTAACGCTCTTAAATAAAGCGCCTCAAGCTAACAATACTAAAGAGCTATACATAGGATGCCGTATATATTTGAAAACCCATTCTGTAACTAGGTTTGTGGTATTTTCAAAACTTAAATTTTCTGGCTGTGTTCCTCTATTTTCGATAGAGCCACCTCTTTTCTTAAGCAAATAGAGACCTTGGCTAACAAACAAAATTGAAAAGAATTACAAAAACCATGAAACCAATTGCAGTGAGGAAAAAGGGTTTTTAGTCCAAAAAGGAATATTCATCAACACCAATGCCAATATTCCTTCAAAAGCAAAAAAGCGATAGAAACTATGAGAGCTTGTATTTCGTAAAGGCTTCCAAGATAAAGCTACAAAAAAATAGATCCCAAAGCAAAAGCTATTACCTGAATGATTGAATAATTTTCAAATTCCAATTTTGTTCTCCTAAGTTTGTTATAAGCCAATGAACGATATTGCTTGCTCTGTATCGTTGAAGTCTAGAATGCTTTGGTGATGATATGTTTTTTCGCCAATTAAAACAAAATTGTAACCCAGTTCTTCGCAGGCTTTCTTATCCCATTCTCCGTCTCCGAAATATGTACATGGGACTTTATTTTTACCAACGGCTCTTTCCTCAGCAATTTTCATTATTTCCGTTCGCGAAAAATGATTATTTGAAGATGCAATTGGAATATCAACGACGTCAATGCCCGCTGATTCTAGCTTCATCAAAGCAGTTTTGTTCCATCCACCGGTTGCAATGGATATGCTTAGATTTTCTATTCTACGTAGTTTGTTTAAAAATTCAGAAGCACCAGGTACTTGTTGCACTGGATTTCCTTTCAAATGAGTTGCAATTTTTTCGACAAATGATTCTTTAACATCAATGTGGATTTTTTCTCTATTGGCACCAAGCCCATTTTCGCTTATGTGCTGATCCAAGATACCGGCATCGCTAACATAGGTGTACTTCGTCCAATCGGAATTTAGGCTATGACCCAGAACGTCATATACGGCCTCAAGATAATAATTGCTATCAAATTCTTCTGACATTACTAACGTACCATCAACATCAAACATTACGTGGTGAAAAATATTTTTCTCCTTAATTTATAACGCTGCGAACATCAGAAGCAAAATCGTAGTGACGCAGATTTTGATTTCTGAGTGATTTGCATTGAGCATAGATAAAGCATATTGGACTAACAACACAAAATGTAATGAAATTATTTGATATTTTGAAAAATGGGCAAAATTTATTTTAATGAACCATGTTGAACTAAAAATGGATTCACGATTGTTAAATTACCTATGCATTGTTGATGTTGCATATCTTCGCTGATTAGATATTGGCAATCCAAAAATTGGGCTGAAGTAATAATGAGCGAATCCCACCAAGAATATTTATATTTATCTTGTGTCTCCCACGCAGCTTCAATCAAAGTGCTAGAAACTTCTAAAGGGCGCCATACTGAGAGTGCTTTTAGATCGGCTCTTGCTTGTTTGACTGAAAGACCGGGTTTTAGCTTTTGAGTCACGGTAACATAATATTCATTCATTACCTGTGCGCTAATTTTTCCAGATTCTGCTCGCCAAAGATAACCTAACCATTCTCGCGCTAGTGGTTGTTTTTCTTTTTCGGAACTATCTCTTGAGTAGACTAATATATTGGTATCAACAAAACATTTAACGCTCATATAAATCTTGCCGAGAAGGATATTGACCTGAGTTTTTTAGTGGGCTCGCTTCAGTGCTCATGAACTGGTGCATTGACTTTGCGTAACCCATTTTTTCCCGTTTTAATTGCTTAAGCAAATCGCCCAATATTTTGGATACACTGGTGTTGTGTTCTGCGGCCCAAACTTTAGACCAATGAGCGACATCATTTTCAAGCTTAATCGTGACATTTTTCAACTATCCATTACCTATATAAATTGTTGGTTTGTTGCACGATTATAGTGCTGCACTGTTTTATTGTCAATTTGAGTTGCTTGTCCAATATGAAATGAGCATAAAAATGTCCTAGAAGATATCTCTACTTCAACTCCAACTGATCACCCGGCTTAATAATCGCTGCAACAGTAGCAAGATGAATAAATGCTCGGTATGAATGGTAGTCTTGGATAGTATCGTTTTGATACATAATCATTCGATCGAGCCAGAGAATTCCAGGATTATTAGCATCAAAACTTCCATTGGTTTGCCACAGCCAATTCCATTTTGTCCAGTCATCAGGGATTGCTTGAAAAGTAGAAAGTGAAATAGGCGATGTGTCATTACTATCGTTTCCGCCATGAGTATTAACCTCTGCACATAATTTGGCTAATGCGTAATAGTCTGCATCGCTTTCGCCTAATGAGTCAGCAATAAATGCCGCGTAGGCAATTGAGTTCATGTGGTAAAAGTAAGAGCCTGCATGGCCGTCGAGACCTAAATTCCAATCGTCACCGTCACCGGTTTGATTGTTTGGGTCACCAATGGTTAATACATCAGCCGCATCTAAAATTAGTCGTCCTACTACGGCATCGCCTGTTCGTTCGTGGCGATAAAGTAATCCTGGAGCGCTTCGTATAAAATATTCAAAGCCAGCTTGAAACATTTGACGATTAGTTTTTATCCCTTGAGCTCTATCATGTACACCGTTAGCATCAATGTCGATTAGATAAGCTTCTACCGCATTGTAATCAAAACCATCGGGGTTTGAATTCATGTAATCAACAAAAAAGGTTATCTTTTCCTCAAATTCAGCTAGCACGGCTGAATCGTCAAAAAATACAGCGGCGGCTCTATCCACAACTTCTAAACCATTTCTTAGTGCCGTTCTTCCTAGTGTATCTCGCGTTATAAACTGGGCTTGCTCATATATCACTTCACGAGCACGTTGGTCACCAGTTAAGTAATAATAAGTTTCAATTCCGGCAATATGGCTATAGTCAGGATTTCCCGCATAACCAGACCATGATTGAACGCCGTGTCGGTGCACGGAACCGACTGATCCAAACATATTACGGCCATCTAATTCGGTGCCATCTAGCCCCTCCGAGGTTGCAAAATGCACGGTTTGTTGATCCATGGTATGTCTTGCAAGGGCTTCTGCATCTAAAAAGGTTTGATGGCTTGGTTGTCTTAAATATTGCACCCATAACTGGTTAGACGGTTCACCGGAATTACCAGACCAACCGTATCGACCACGTGTAGACCAAGTGGCGCCGGTTTGTTGGGAGCCTGAAAAATTCCCTCTGATATCCCCATAATCCTCTATACCAAACCAATCAAACTTAATTCTTTGGTTATAGCGCATAAAATCTCGATTGATTTGCAGCACTTTATCGATTCGATAAGCACCTTCGGAGCTAGCTAAACTGGTATCAAAAGCAAAAGGACCAATGCCCATTACAAGCGCATCGCTATACCATTCAGCTTCTGCCACCATAACGGAAGGGCCTTGATCAATGATTGTTGCTAAATCTTCCAGCTTTGCTGTATCAACAGCTCCATTAGCAAAATCAATAAGGTAATCATCAGTAGCACTTAAACCTTGCGCGCCGCGAAGAAAATAGTGATTGGTAAATCGGTTAGTTTCTCCCTCTCGAGTCGCTATTTCAGCTGCGAGACCTGAGGAAGCATCTGTTTCGCTAGCTGATGGTGTGTATCGTGTAAGATCCCAAGGGTTTTGCGAACTTGGGTATAGCTGAACCTCTAATCCGTCGTCAGTGGCTGCTAGCGCTTTAGGGAAGCGTTCTGCCATATCGCGAAGAATAAAACTCATACTCACATTATCTTTGCTACGACCTATATAACCTAATGCTTGACCACTTTGTTGATCGTCATCAATGAAATGATTGCGAAATTCTGTATGTAAAAGTTCACCTTTGCTGGATGAGATTGTTTGTCCTTCAATTATGGTGGATGCGCCGTTAGCAAGCATAGGTAGTTTTAAGCCATAGCCAGTAATTTGCTGGGTTTCATCTCCGGTATAAACAATAGTATGAGCTACCTTGATGGAATTTTTGCCGGCGTAAAAATGTAAACGAACAATAAAGGTCGAAAACCCATTGCCAGAACTATCTAAATGAGCGCCTGAGATTTTGATTACTGAATGAAGCTCACCCTGCTCTTCAATCATCACTTGTAAATCAAAGGGGTCGTAGCGGTTAAAATCAGAGTTATTAGAAGCATTAACAGAATCTTCATACTCTTTAAAATATCCACCGGCTTTAGGGCTAGAATCTGATTTCAATAAGCCACTGAAAAAATCTGTGGTACTACTGTCAGCCGAGTTAAACATAGAAATATAAGCACCACGATCAGTTAAGGGATCCGCCGGAACGTCAATGATCGTTATGTCATTGAGCAAGGCTCTATGAATAATTGCGCCATTTAATTTAGGAACGTCTACTAAAAAATTTCCGGTTGTCACTGTAAAAAACTCGTTACTTTCTTCAATCTCAATAGGATTATTAACCGCAGTGTTAGCCGCATTTATTTTATTAATGGTTAGTGTTTTAGTTTCATCAGCGTTAAGTGCAACTTCGGTGTCAAATAATAACCAACGAATACTACCGTCATCCCATAACGACATTGGTTTTGTTTGAGTCGGTAATAGTAATGTTCCGTCATACACAGAAACAAAATCAGTTTGAGCTAAAAGCCCTTTAGGGAATGGAATACCTGATCGAACTTTAGCGCTGGAATCGCCATTACCACTATTGTCAGACACTTTAACATCGAGCAGACTCTGTACTATTTGAATATTGTCTGCGCTGAAAACAGCGGTAGTTTGTTGATCTTCGGTAAGGTTTAAAGTACAAATCGTAGCGCTTCCCGCACAAGCACCTGTCCACTCAAAAAATGAATAGTCAGCTGCTGCAACAGCGGTTAGCTCAACTTGTTGGTCTTTATCGAAAGCCTCAGAGCAACCGCTACCACAGTCTATTCCTACAGGCGAAGAGGTAACGCTACCACTTCCACTAATGGTTACATCAAGGGTAACTTGATCGTTTGATTCAACAACAAAGTTAGCGGTTACATTTTGCGCTTGAGTCATACTAATATTACAAGCGCTATCACCAGAACAGGCTCCTGACCAGCTGGAAAAAATAGAACCAGCCGCACTTGTAGCTGTTAATTCAACCTGCTGGCCTTGATCAAAAACTTCAGAGCAATCAGAACCACAATCTATTCCAGTGGGAGAAGAGGTAACACTTCCGTTACCATCAATGACAACATCAAGAGTATATTGGGTGACTGATTCTTCAATAAAAATAGCCGTAACATTTTGTGCTTGAGTCATGCTAATTGAACAAGCCTGATTGCCGGAACATGCGCCCGACCAATTAGAAAAAACGTAATTAGTTGCGCTTGTTGCAGTCAAGTCAAGCTGTTGACCTTGTTCAAAAACTTGAGAACAGTCAGAACCACAATCTATTCCGGCGGGTGAAGATGTAACGCTACCATCACCGTCAATAGAGACTGTAAGTGTGTATTGTTCTTCTGTTTCTTTAATAAAATTTGCGATAACATTTTGAGCTTGTAGCATTTCCACAACACAACCATTATTACCACTACAAGCACCGCTCCAACCATTGAAAACAAAACCTGTATTAGCTGTTTGAGTTAAAGTAATGTTATTACCTTGAGTATAACTTGCTGAACATTGTGTAAGGCCATTGCCACAACTTATTCCAGTAGGAGATGAAATAACAGTGCCGGCTCCAGCAACATCAAGTGTTAAGGTAAATTCTGTTACTTGCTCTTGTTCAAAAACGGCATCAACTGATAGATCAGTGGCAATCGTCACATTACAGTTTCCCGTACCGGAACATGCTCCAGTCCAATTCTTAAAAACAAAACCGTTACTTGCTTGCGGCGTTATCGTAACAGCGGCGTTTTCTGCGTAACTATAGGAGCATTGAGAACTACAGGTATTAGATTGCCCAGAAACACTGACCGCGCCACTACCGTTTACCTCTATTGATAAATTAAAATTAATTTCAGGCTTTTCATCACCTCTTTCTCCACCACCACCACAGGCAATTAAACTCAATAAAACAACGAAAGATGTAATCTGAAGCAAGTTGTGAGTGAATAGTCGGTAAAAATTTAACATAATTTATTGAGCCTATTGCAGGAGATCTGAATTGTTTTTGCATATGAGTTTGAGAGTTTCAGATATCAGGATAGTAAATTTCAAATAACTCTATCGGCTAACAGTAATCATTCTGGTGACAATTTTATCGATCGAATCGTGTTTTACTTGTCGTTGGGACTTGGTTCTCAATATTTATATATTTTGCTTTCCCAAGATAATAAAATTTTCCATTAATAATGTGGTAGGCTCATCAATATAGGTAATAAGGCTTAAGTACCGATGTTTTAGGTTACTTAGTTGAAGTCGTTTCAAAGCAACCACTAGGTCAGTTTTTTCGTAATAAGATTTCAGATCCATTAGAAATGAAAGATACTCATTTCTATTCACCTCAAGATAGATTTGAACGATTCGTTCCATTGTATACACCAGACGAAAAAAAGGGAATTCGTAAATTTGATGAAAAAAAAGATGAAACCAAATTGATTTTAAAGTATAAAAATACTGGTAAATACAATTATTTTTCAGGAGGAACAGGGCTTGTTTCATCTGCAAATGATTACGCTAGGTTTTGCAGATGATGATTAATAAAGGTGAACTTGATGGCATAAGATTATTAAAAAAAGAAACGGTTGATTTGATGTTTTTTTTATCATATATAAACATAAAACAAGGTAACAAGAAATTTCGTTTTGGATTGGGTTTTATGATCCTCAATACACCGAAATAAAATGAAGTGTTACCAGAGGGTTCTTTATCATGGGGCAGTATTTTTCATAGCAAATTTTGGATTGACCCAAGTAATTATTTGATCGGTATTAGTATGGCGCAAAAGTTTCCAGCCCCAAAGTCAGATGTACATTTGAAGTTTAAAGAGCTGGTTTATAAAGCCTTGATTGATTAATTGGTGGATACAGAAGTG
Organism: Polaribacter sp.; assembly: GCA_047633355.1. Taxonomy (GTDB): domain Bacteria; phylum Pseudomonadota; class Gammaproteobacteria; order Enterobacterales; family Kangiellaceae. The sequence goes on along the minus strand of JBLIBL010000028.1, from coordinate 26,122 downwards.
TATAGATACATAAATAAGATATAAAAATAAATATGATTAGATTAGTGAAATTAAGTGACGCTGATAGTATTGTTGAAATATATAACTATTATATCGAAAACACAATTATTACGTTTGAAGAAGTTTTGATATCTAGTGATGAAATGAAAAGTCGTATTTCAGAAATTAGTGACTCTGGCTTGCCATGGCTGGTTTATATGGAAGACAATGTGGTTTTAGGATATGCCTACGCCAGTAAATGGAAAGGGCGATGTGCATATAAATTTTCTGTTGAAATAACAATTTATATTTCACCTTTAGTAAAATCGAAAGGGATAGGTTCAAAGTTATATGAAAAATTACTTATCGATTTGAAAGAAAGCGATATTCATGTGGTGATCGGGGGTATTTCTTTGCCTAATCCTGCAAGCATCGCTTTGCATGAAAAATTTGGCATGGAAAAAATAGCACATTTTAAACAAGTAGGATTTAAATTTGATGAGTGGATTGATGTTGGTTATTGGCAGCTAATATTGGATGCTTAACAACTGTTGGCAAATAAAGCGGTATTTCAATAATAAGTATATGATGGAAAATATAAGCTTTGAAAGCTTACCAAATTGCAGGGTTTACCTTATAAAAATTTTGCAATTGAGTATAAAGATTTTTATGTTGTTGTTGCATTTCCGAGGGTCGTTCAAAAAAAACTTCACTTGCCACAGCAAAAAATTCTGCAGGATTAGTTGCGCCATAATGATCAAGCAGTGATGTTTGATTATGTTTTGCTTTTTGTTGTAATTTTTCAAACTCTTCGCTTAAAACCTGTGACCAACATTGATTGGATTTGCTTTTAAGAAACGGCGCCCCATTTGCGACACCGGTTTCTTGGTCAAGTTGATGCGCAAATTCATGAATCACAACATTATGGCCATCGTTAAAAACTAATGCACCTTGCTTACTATCTTTCCAAGATAATATGACTTTTCCATACTCCCAAGATTCACCACTTAAAACCCTTTGTTGGTTTTGTAAAACACCGGCCGAATCTCGGGTTTGGTGAGAAGTTATAAAGGCCGCTGGATAAACGTAAATTGACTTTAGTTTAGGATAAAAATTTGTTTCTCTATTCAGTAACAATAAGCAAGCTTGGGCTGCAATGGTTACTTTAATTTCATCATCAATTTTAACCCCTTGAAATCCATAAAACTCTTTTTCGTTAAGGAATACTAAAACGTGTTGCTTGAGTTGCAATTGAATATCAGCAGGCATCGAATAAAAATAAGGTACATTGTTACGCAAGATCTGCCGCCATTTTTTTGGGAATGGCTGTTGTTTAATTTGTGCTCTTTTGCGCCTAACCCAATAAGGCTTTAGTAAGATATAACCTACGAGGCAAAAAACCAGCAGTATAATAATTAGTGGTGACATATTTTAATAGATTGCCTTTAAAAAAAATATTGATTGAGCTTAGGATAATTTGAACAACAAGAACTTTTAGATTGTGACTTGATTCTGATAATTCAAGTCGAGGTTTGTAAATGTAAATTCTCGCCAATGTGATTCATACACCACCCACCTAAAGATAGTTGATCATCGCCTCGCTACGTAGTGCCTACTTTCTGTGCCCCTGGGTGCTCAGCTAGAAAACTTGAAATGGCCTAAACGAATGAATAGAAGGGCCGGCCAATCTATTTGCGCAAAAACCGTCTTTTTTTGAAAACATGATTCTTGAAAATTTATTATGATAATTCTGATATAAACAATAAATAGAGGTTGATTAAAATTGGTATAGAACTAAACTCAGCTTTAAATCTATTTAAAGCCTATACTCTTAATACATATTAATAACTCAAGCTCATTCAGTGACTGACCAACGCCACCAAGCAATAAAACAAGCAGGCTTACAATCCCGTCGAGCGATGGTATGGTTACGTGAACATAAGCTACCTGCAGATCCTATTTGTTATACCATCGCCTACGAATACTTGCATAGCGAAAGATCTAAAATGAAACAACAAATAGACACGCTTGAAATTGAAGACGATGACTATATGTCTAGAATTAAATCGATCTATCAACAATGCATTATCGCTGAAGATTATGAAAAATTGGCCATGAGTGGTGACGTGGGTAACAAATACGTTAGCGAAATCTTGGCACTATTGCTCCCCTCACAAGATAAAATTACCGATAATACTAAAATATTAGATGCCGTCAATGAACAGATTAATGCCGAAGGAAATAGCCCACAAGGTATAGCTTCTGGATCGATCCCTTCTGAAATTGTGGAGTCGGTCGTTGAAAAAGAAGCAAATAAAGACGACTACATAAGAGTCGCCGAAAACGCCAGTAAAGATGAATTAACAAGTGCCCTTGATTTTGGCGGATTAAAACAGTCGCTAATTTCAGCTATTAAATATCCTGACAATTTTCCGATTTCGATACTAAGAATAAATATTGATCGATTTAAGCAATTTAATGATGTCAATGGTAAATTTATGGGTGATGCTGTATTAAAAGCTATCGTCAAAACACTTCAAAACCAACTGAAAGGACATGACCTCGTTAGCCGGTATGAATCAGATGAATTTATTGTATTGCTCCCGCAAACCGGTGTGGCTATAGCTGTTTCAATAGCAGATAAATTACGCCTGAAAGTATCCACATTAGTGTTAAAGAAAAAACATAGTACGGTAGCACTAAAATTCACAGTTTCAATAGGTGTGGCGGAAATGTCTTCTGCCGTGGCCTTCGATGGAACTTTAAATAAAACTAAAAAGGCCCTTTCTCGTTCCAAAGATCTAGGAAGAAACTGTGTTAATAAAGACGACTAATAATCTTTCAATTAATGACACAAGATAACAACACCCTTGCTTTTATTAGAATAACTACTTAACCGTTTGAAGTTCTTGTATGGTATTTATGACACTAAATCTAAAGGTGGTTTTGATAAAATTTAAACTCTATTAGGTTATTCGCAGGATCCTTAATAATGAATTTACCTGATTCACCATTATCGTCATTTGTTTTTTCATTAGGTGAAAGAATAAAAGGGATACTCTCAACTTCTATTTTTTAGCGATAGATAACCATTCAGCTTTCCCTAAAATAACACCAAAATGATCTATGGATTGAGCTTTCATGTTTTCTGTTTCTTGATGAAGAGTTAGTTGATGACCAAAAAAGATAATGTCTATCCATTAACCTGTATCCCTACCTTTTTTACAACCAAGAAAGTTAACATAAAACTCTTCTGCCAAACGCAACTTAGGAACAACAAAAGATAAATGAAACGGATAATTCAATTTGGCAACTCCTTATGAAAAATACCTAACGGCCACTTAACCGAGCGTTAGGTAAATATTACGCCTAAAAGTAACAAAAACGTACTTAAAAATATACTTGCTTCAGCAACTCTCTGGATTAAGCCAATAAAATACTTAGGAAAACCGACAAGAAATGTAATTAAGAAAACAAATAAAACCAGCAACCCCGTTTATAGCCATTATTTCTCATCTATATCAGCGTTTACCTTAATCGTTTAAATCTTTCACGGGTTTAAATTAAAGATGAGATGACCTACTCGAATAGAATATGAAAGCTCACTTTACTATAAACGGTTCTTAATCAACAAACATTCAATATGTTAACTACTTCTAAACCGGCTTAAAAACACACGGTGTTACCAATTGTGTCACCACTTATGTAAAGTATAAGTTATTGGCTAGTAAACTAAGTTTCTTTTAAAAACTTAGCGTAATAAAGCGGTAAAACAATCTCATGACTATTTGTACCACCAACAGAGCCTATTAATTTAATCGTTTTATCTGGGTGATACCTTTCCTTAAATGAAGCCAAGCTTTTTGCTTTGGTATTTTGACCTGCCTTAACTTCCACTGGTATGACATTATTACCATTTTCTAAAAGAAATTCAATTTCAGCTGTATTCTCTGACCAGCTATAAGTTTCACTATAACCATAAGATAACAACTCGTTCTGAACAAAGTTTTCGGCAATGACACCTTTAAACAGCATATCCCCCATATTTAGCGCTGACTCATTCATGCCAAGTGCGCAGCATAATAGCCCGACATCTAAATATAGTAATTTTAAAAAACTTTTTTTTCGAATAGCTCTTAACGGTATTCTTGGCATTTCCGTAATAACATAACATTTTGAGATTAAGTGTATTTTTTCAAGCCAGTCAATAATATTGACAAAGTCTCTATAAGAAGATTTTTTTTCTATCACGCCTTTAAAAATAAAGCGCATTGACCTTCCCTGAATACTTTCCAAAGTCACGCTCATAACCTTGTAGGATATCTTTTTGAATTTGTCTAACTTTCTTACGCCTAACTGATGTAGATTGCTCTTTTGTATCGAGACAACTTTGTACTGACTCTGGCATACCTCCAACAAAGAAGTAATCAATTAGTAGAGACCATAATTGTTTTTGAACTATTTCTCTTCGATCCATTTTATGAAATGTCGAATGTTCAAGTTCAGAACCTAGAGCTAAAATAAACTCCTCGATATTCATTGGCCGTAAAGTTAGACCATGAACCTTTCCCACAGGAAAACTATCTAGCAACCCTATATTTGAACCACTAGCACAAACAAACCAGCCAGGCTTGTCTTCAGCAATAAATTTTAAAGATTGTACAGCTTTAGGGCATTCACCAATTTCATCGAAAATAATAAGATCGGTTTCAGGGGTTATTTTCTTTTTTAGAAATAGATTAATGCCATCAACTATTCTATCTGGCTCTAAATCATCTTCAAAAAGTAAAGCAGCATCAGGCGTTTTTAAAAAATCAATTATATGAATATTTTTAAAATAGCCTTTTCCAAACAACTCTTTCAATAAATAAGACTTACCAACTTGCCTTGCTCCATCGAGCAAAATAGGTTTTTTATTCTCTTGTTGTTTCCAGTTAAGGAGTTCATTTAAAAGTAAGCGCTTCATTAAGAACCTATTCAAGGATATTAATAAAACAACAAGTAAGTATGAAAAAACCGATTTCAAACAACTTATTCCTATCAATTAAATGTGATTTATCAGCTTTTAAATAGGAATAACATGGAATTAAAGGCGTCAACAGTTTCGAATCCAAGCCTGAACCTCACTCAATCGCCATCCAATACTGCCTGATGAAAACATGGTAGACCCCCTTAATTTCCATCAACATCTTTATGATTTAGGTCCTAAGCAATCAGCAGATTTTATTCGAACGCAGACTTTAGCGGCAGGATTAAGCAGTTGAATAAGGTCTTAGATGATCAATTGGACATGGTGCTGGACCAGTTAATCGGCCATTAGTGGGCGGCGGGTTAGCGAAGGATTGAAGCCTTATGTCGATAAAACGACAAAATATAGACACGTTGTGAGGTCATGTCGATACTATAAACATGAGCAAATATTATTGATAGATAATCCACAAAAGTATACATATCAGTGCTAACATGTATAAATAATGAGAAAAACTATATATATTAAAAATTCATGTATAGTTTTTTCAAAAATCTATCAAATAAGCTGGTTGATGATTAATGTCAAAAATAACACCGAATAAGGCTTAACAATGAATACCCAATCAAAAACATTGGATAACCTACCTTTAAATGCACTAGAGCAATTTGAATCCGTCGAAGTCTTAAAAAAAGTAGCGGTTGCTCATCGGTATCTTGCTGAGCTAAAAGGGATCTCTGCCAGTATTCCAAATGAAGCGATTTTGATTAGTACGTTAACATTGCAAGAAGCGAAACATAGTTCTGAAATAGAAAATATCATCACCACACACGATGAGTTATACAAAGCAGGTTTGTTCGACGAAGCTAGCGCCAATCCTGCAGCCAAGGAGGTGCAAGATTATGCAACTGCTTTACAGCATGGTTTTATTGAAGTGCGTAAGAACAAACTAATCCGTTTAACCGATATTTTAGCAATTCAGCAAACGATAGAAAGAAACAATGCCGGGTTACGAAAGGTGCCTGGCACAGGATTAAAAAATACGCGTACAGGTGAAATTATATACATGCCGCCTCAAGATGCGAATGAAATAGTGGAGTTAATGGATAACTTGGTGAAATACATTAATGATGATTCGTTATGTGAGTTAGATCCTTTGATTAAAATGGCGATTATTCATCACCAATTTGAGAGCATTCATCCTTTTTATGATGGCAATGGCCGTACTGGAAGAATTATTAATATTTTGTATTTAGTTGCACAAGACTTGCTTGAGTTGCCAGTACTTTATTTGAGTAGTTATATCATTCAAAATAAAGAGGAATATTACAACCAGTTACAACAAGCAAGGGAAGTTAATGACTGGCGTCCTTGGTTGATATATATGCTTGATGGTGTCGAAAAAACAGCTAAAAATACAATTGCTTTAATTGGAAAAATTAAGTTTTTAATGCAAAGTTATAAAGTTAGAATTCGTAATGAATTACCAAAAATTTATCGTCAAGAGCTACTTAATAATTTGTTCAGTTACCCTTACACAAAAATCGATTTTGTTATGAGGGATTTAGGTGTTAGTAGAATCACGGCAACCAAATACTTGGAGTTATTGGTCAAGCATGAATTTTTAGTGAAAGAGAAAGTCGGTAGGGTTAATTTTTATATCAATAAACCGCTATTTGAACTTTTTATTGCTCCGTAGTGCCTAAATAACCTTGTGATTTTGTATGAGCAAAGCCTAATTATCATACACAAAAAACTTTACGTATGAGCAACGATACACAAACTATATTTTGCATTAAATAATTAATATTGTCATACATAAATAACGAATAAATTTAGAAATAACCAAATTACTTAGAGAAAATAAATGACCAACAATACAATTGTATAAAAGCTGTGGAATCTTTGTGACGCATTAAGAGATGACGGCATTAATTACAGTGATTATGTCACTGAGTTAGTCTTACTGTTATTTATCAAAATGGTAGATGAAAATACCGAGTCGGGTTTGTTAAAAACGCATCCGTTACCAGAGACTTGCCGTTGGGCGGATCATAATGATAAAGATGGACTGGTTTTATTAAAGGAATGTAGACGTATTTTATATGTGCTTTCTAATGGTAAAGACTCGGAAGGTAATATCATCCATGACGATCCACTAATTCAAGCAATTTATACCGATGCACATATTCGTTTAAAAATAAAATGGTGGTCATGTATATTATATATAACCTATTTTGACGATAGTAAAGAAAAAGGTTATTGAGAACCGCCGGTATAAATTAGCTAGTGAGACAGATAAACAATCATTTATTGTACAAGATGCATGACCTTTATTTACAGTTAGGAAGAATGAAGTTCGAAGGATATATGAGTTTCGTTAAGGTTGTGTGGCAAAGAAAGACACGACCCTACTAAATTCTCGACCCTACTAAATTCTTCACGATAAGCGCTCCCTTTACTCTTTGGGTAATTTACTTATAGTAATCAGCCTGTTAGGCTAAGATGCATCGAGCGAATCAAATTAGATATCAATTCGAAATAGTTTGATGCTATTAATATTCGATTGATTTTTGTGACAAGAAGCATTAACCTACTAGGTTAACGATATCGATAAAGCTATAAATGGAATTAACCTTCGCTAACAATAAATTACGGAAGCAAATTAATCAGGGAAAAGCTATGGTTAAAGCTTATGGTCCGATTCAAGCTAAACGTCTTCAGATTGTTCTAACAAGTTTAATCGCAGCTCCTAACTTAGGGATCTTTGCTCCCCCGTATAGCAAACCAAATAGATGTCATGAGCTAAAAGGCAAGCTCAAGGGTCAGTTAAGCGTGAATTTAATTCATCCATACAGACTTTTATTTGAACCACTAAATGAACCGTTACCTATGCGGCCAGAAGGTGGCCTCGACTGGCATGCAGTTACGGCCATTAATATTAAAGGAGTGGAGGATACTCATGGTTGAACAACAGATACAGAACGAATTCCAACCAGATTTTGTGATATCTCCAGGAGATGTGCTCAGTTATGAGTTAGAGATTCGAGAGATGAGTCAACAAGAACTGGCAAAACGTACAGGAATAACACCAAAACATATTGTTTCTGTAATCAAAGGTAAGGCACCGATCTCACCTGAAACTGCAATTAAGCTAGAGCGAGCCACAGGTATGCCTGTGAAATATTGGTTGAATCTTGAGTCTCAATTCCAAGAGCATAAAGCTAGAGCTGCGGAAGAAGAGCTACTTGAGCGGAATCTTGACTGGTTAAAGAAAATACCATTAGCCGCTATGGCGAAATTAGGCTGGTTGGAAAAGCCGAAAGATAAAAAACAACAACTAGTCAAAGTACTACAGTTTTTTGGTATAGCAAAAGTCGACCAATGGGATGATATGTGGCCTAGCTTGAATGTTGCTTACCGGCAACATAATCCACATGAAGTATTTCCCGAGGCCGTTTCCGCATGGTTGCGTAAAGGCGAGCTTGACGCAGCAGAGATTGAGTGCGAGAAATACGACAAAGCTTTGTTTAGAGAACGGCTTGATGAAATTAGAAATCTAACATCCGAGCTACCTGATAAATTTATACCCGCGATGCAAGCGTTGTGCGCTTCGGCTGGAGTTGCTGTGGTTTTTGTCCCCGCACTTCCTAAAACGGGTGTGAGTGGTGCTACTCGTTGGTTAAATTCCAATAAAGCAGTCATCCAGTTGAGCTTGCGCTATAAAACAAATGACCATTTATGGTTTACGTTCTTTCATGAAGCAGGGCATATTCTATTGCATGGCAAAAAAGAGCTCTTTTTGGAATCTAATGGCAAAGGTCATAATGGCTTAGATGAAGAAAAAGAAGAACAGGCAAATCAGTTTGCACAAAATGAGTTGATACCTAAAAAACTCTTTGCAGAATTTATATTTACTGGCTCATTTAGTAAGGTATCAATAAAAGCTTTTGCTAAAGAAATAGGTATAGCACCAGGTATTGTCGTAGGTCAACTACAGCATAGAAGATTGTTAAGTTATCAATATTGTAATGATTTAAAGAAAACTTATAAATGGGCTCATGAATAATATTGCTTTGATTGATGAAAGCCGTACTAAGTAATAATGTATTTTTGATATTAATTAAGTCATGTGTCCCGAGAAATTACACTTTGAAAATATCATCATGTGACCCATAGTCCGTGGTGATCCCTATCCATAATTTATATAATACAAACCTAAAGAATAAATTTTCCCTAACGTACTAACGCTCTGGAAACAAGAATAACGCAAACAAAATTAACAGCATATGCAATAGGTGATGCACCTGACTACCTTGCCGAAGAAGGATTGGAAAATGCTCAATATTATTTTGATATAAATGATTTAGATCCTCAAGAATGCTTCAAAGCTTATGAACAAGAACCTGACTCAACTCTCGGCCATCATTGGGATACTGCAAGCAATAAAGCCAACTTAATACTGCTTGGCAATAGGTCATACGATAATTCAATGGTTTTTTTAGAAATAGAGTCTAGCTCCTAATTCTGAATATCGGCTCATACGCCCTCTTCAAGTATTATTTGCAATAATCTAGTAGTTCAAATTGTAATAACCTTGTAACTGTTTTAGTCTGGCTATAATCAAACTTTCCCCAAACACCTTAGTCCTCGACTTACTTAGTGTGGTTGGCAAATACTTGAAGAGACTAATGAAAGAACAACGACCTGCTTATTTCAGCATTGGAGAGATTGCTATTCTTCAACCGCCTCACCCATCGGCTAAACATTTATGGGGAATGGAAACTACCATATTAGAAGTATTTTGGAGTGGAGCTGGCGAGGATGCGATGGGACGTAATTCCCCAAAATGGAGCTATTTAACAGATGTACCTGCACCACCGCCGACAGACCTTCCTGAAGATCAACACGATGGTTGGGTTTGGTGTGAGTATGATTTACGAAAAAAACAACAGCCCGGCGAATCATTTGAAACAATGGTGGAAAGACTTTCAGAAGTCGTCACTGAGCGATAATCATTCAATACAAACGATTGATTTTTAAACAAAAAAGCCCTGCTAAAAATAGCAAGGCTTTTAAAAATAATGGTGGCCCGAAACAGAATTGAACTGTTGACACAAGGATTTTCAGTCCTCTGCTCTACCAACTGAGCTACCAGGCCACTGGTTTTGAAACTCTTAAATAATTCCGAGCAATCTCGGTCTCTTCAAGAGCGCGCTATTAAACTAGGATCGGGATTTAAAGTCAAGCGCGATATAGGATATTTTTTATTTTTCTGGCACGTACCCTTCTACCTTGTCATAGTCACCGCCAAATAAGAACTTTTCCATTTCGCTTTTTAAATAGGTTCGACTTTCCGCATCGGCAAGGCTTAAGTGTTTTTCGTTAATTAACATGGTTTGGTGGGTCATCCATAATTGCCATGCTTCATTTGAAATATTATTCAGAATCTTTTGACCTAAATCACCTGGAACCGGCGCAAAAGACATAGGTGCGCCTTCTTTTTTTAATTTTTCACAAAAAACCATATGCTTCTCACTTTGAGTTGAACTGAGGTTTATAAGTTGAAGTAATCACTCAGAAATTTTTTAATGGGAGTTGGTAACGCTAACTCTTTAACTTGCTCGATATTATGCCACGCTAACTCAGTATTATCTTCTATTTGATAGCTTTTCTGCTGTATTTTAACAGGAAAAACAACGGTTGCATTTAAATGATAATGGCTAAAAGTGTGTTTAAATTTACCCGCGACATTTTCAGCTTTAGGCTTAGTGTCTTGTAACTCGGGTAAACTCCATAGCCCTCCCCATATTCCAGATGGTGGACGTTTGTGTAGTAATATTTGTTGATCTTTTGAATTAAGTAGCATGTTGACATGTTTAATTGGTATTTGTTTTTTTGGTTTACGGTGGGGGTATTCTTCAGTTTTGTTGTGTAGGTTGGCACCGCAGCTTTTTGCTAATGGGCAAATATCACATTGAGGGTTGGCTCGATTACAAATGCCGGCTCCTAAATCCATCATCGCCTGATTAAAATCGCCTGTGCGTTTGTTTGGTGTGTATTTTCTTGAAAGCTTCCAAAGCTCTTTGCTTACTTTGGTGTTGCCATACCAACCATCAATCAAAAAGACCCTTGCTAAAACGCGTTTAACATTGCCGTCTAAAATAGCTTCTGGTAGTCCATAAGCTAATGACAGAACCGCTCCGCCAGTTGATTCGCCGATACCGGGTAAAGAGATTATTTGATCAAGTGTTTTAGGGAATTCGCCTTTAAATTCATTTGTAACTCGTTTGGCACAAGTATGTAAGTTTCTGGCTCTTGAGTAATAACCTAATCCTTCCCAGAGCTTTAATACTTCGTCTATATTGGCATCAGCGAGAGACTCCACCGATTTAAAGGACTTCATAAACTTCAAATAATAGGGGATGACTGTTTTAACTTGAGTTTGTTGTAGCATAACCTCAGAAACCCAAACAGAATAGGCTGTTTTATTGAGTTGCCAAGGTAAATCTTTACGCCCAAATTGGTCGTAAAACTGCAACATCTTTTTTGAAAATATATTAGGTGTAATCAAAAGGTTGGTGATTAAATAATGTCGTAGTAATAAGGGATAAAGAGAGAAAGCGTTATCCACATTATTAAAACCAAAGGGATACCTATTTTAAGAAAGTCTGAAAAATGGTATCCACCAGCATTCATTACTAATAAATTGGTTTTGTAAGCCATTGGTGTTGCATAGCTAAAGTTCGCTCCAAATAATACCGCAATAACAAATGGTTCAGGAGGTAAACCTAACTGAGCCGCGACACTAATTGCGATTGGCGTACCTATGACGGCTGCAGCATTGTTTGAAACGATATTGGTTAATATGGCCAATAAAAGCATTAACGCGCTTAAAATAAATGCTGGGTGCCATCCTGAGGTTGAGTACAAAAAGACTTCTGCTAAGTAGTCAGCACCACCGGTTTTTAATAGCGCATCGCCTAAGGCTAAACTTGCTACAACGATTAGAATAACTTGTGTACTCAATGCACGACCAGCATCGCCCCAGTCGATACATTTAGTAATTAATAAAAGTAATACGCCCACTAGCGCGCTAATCGCGATTGGTAAAATTCCAAGCGCCGCAACGCCAACGATTCCAAGCATGATGGAAAGAGCCATAGGTGCTTTGCTGGTATGCGGTAAATCGGTGGTTGCATCTAATATTAAAAAGTCACCTTTCTTTTTCATTTCTGCAATTTTTTCTCTCGCGCCTTGCACTAAAAGAATATCGCCTACATGTAGAGAAACGCTGCCTAATTTTTTGAAAAGATCAATTTCTTTACCTTCTCTGTGTAGAGCCACTGCGACTAGTTGATATTGATCGACAAATCGAACATTTTTTAGTGTGGAGCCAGCTAGCGATGAACCAGGTGCAACAATGACTTCGACTAATTGTTGATCTTCAGCCGTTAATGGATGTTCAGCATCAATTTGTTGTTTACCAACAAAAAGCTTAGCTCCGAGAATTTTTTCAAAATCTAATAAATTATCAGCAGTATCTGAAACGCGAACTTTATCTTCCGCTTTTAATATAACATCGGGCATCGGAATTATACGGATATCACTTTTGGTTCCAGCCCTTTGGATCCTTTCGACTTTAAGTTGCCCATCAGCATGCTCGATAACTTCAGCGAGTGTTTTCCCGTCAGCATAGCCTTTTTCTTCAATGGTTAAGTGGGCGGTAAATATTCTAGGTGCTACGTTTTCTAACGCAGAATGTCTTTCTGGTAGCATTTTTGGTGCAAATAACCACAAATAAACAATGGCGACGCTACCCGCTACCAGTGCAGGTACTGCAAATTCAAACAACCCCATTCTTTCCATGCCTTGCTCTGCGGCAACTGAAACAACCAGTAAATTAGTTGAAGTGCCAACGGTGGTGGACATACCACCAACTAAAGTCGCAAAACCCATCGGCATAAGTAATCCAGATGATGAGGTTTTGGTTCTAACCGCGACACTAATTAGAATGGGTAGCATCAATACAACAATCGGTGTGTTGTTCATAAATGCAGATAAAATGCCTGATACGATTAATGTAACTAATAGGGAAAATGTTGGGCTCAATTTCCATAGCTTACCAAGCATTCTACCCACAGGTTCCAATGCGCCTGTTCTTACTAACCCTTGCCCTGCAATCATTAATGCACATACTGCGATTAATGCTTCATGTCCAAAACCAAAGAAAAACTCAACGGCCTCAAGATGTTCGCCCGAAGCATCAGTAAAAGGAGCGACTTCAAAGCCGACAGCGAGTAACATTAAAACACCAAGGCAGCTTGATTCTAGAAGAATATCTTCACGTCTAAACAAGTAAAGCGCAACACCTGTAAGTAGTAATACGGCTAGTGCATGATAATTTGGAATTTCAGGAAACATAAAAAAGGTGTTTTATCTTCATTTTTTGACAATTTCATGGTCAAAACTATCATCTTTATTAAAATGATCAAACATTTATTGTTATAATCCGCCACCAATTTTGCCTATTCATTAACTTAAAACAACTAACGATGTCTGAATTTCATAGAAAAATTAAAAGTTTTGTAAAGCGTGAAGGTCGAATGACGCTTGGGCAAAGGCTTGCTTATGAGGCGATGATGCCAAAGTACGGGTTGCAGTATAAAAAAGAAATTTTGGATTTTAAGGCTCTGTTTGGCAACGATAATCCAGTTTGTCTTGAAATAGGCTTTGGTATGGGAAGTTCTTTGGCTGAACAAGCACTGATGCATCCTGATCGCAATTACATCGGAATAGAGGTTCACAAACCCGGGGTTGGCGCGTTACTTTTGCGCGTACAAGAGAATGCAATTACTAATATTCGTGTTATGTCTCATGATGCGGTTGAGGCTCTAGAGGACATGATTGAAGACGATTCTTTAAGTCTAATTCAATTATTTTTCCCTGATCCATGGCATAAACGTAAACACCATAAAAGACGCATTGTTCAGGTAGACTTTGTTATGCGTTTATTTAGTAAACTTAAAGAATCTGGCCATTTTCATATGGCTACTGATTGGCAGGATTATGCTAAACATATGTTAAAAATCATGTTGGAGTGTATCAATATTCATAGCGAGGCTAAGTTTTCCCCGACTTGGAGTAATTGCTCAGATTCAAATGATTACATTCCTAAACCTGACGATAGACCCATGACTAAATTCCAAAAGCGTGGCGAAAAGTTAGGACATGGGGTTTGGGATTTATTATTTAGTAAAACAAGGGTTTATTAAACCAGAGTTTTTTGCCTATAATCTTTGTTAGGACTTATTTGAGAAGATAAATGAAATATAGTAATAAAGGCTTAGTAAACAAAACCAAGAATCATAACCGAGAATTGTAAATATAATGATTAACCAAGTTACCGCGCCACAAGCGCAAGAATTAATCGACAATAGTGGTGCGGTTGTTATTGATATCAGAGATGCTAATAGTTTTGAGCAAGGTCATATAGAAAACGCGATTCGAATAGATAATGACAATTTTCAAGCATTTATTGAATCCGCCGATAAGGAAAAACCAATTATTGTATGTTGTTATCATGGTAATTCTAGTCAGCCGGCTTCTCAGACCGTTGCTAGTTTTGGCTTTAAAAGCTACAGCTTGCAAGGCGGTATGGGTGCTTGGACGATAAATATGCCGGTTGTCATATAAATTTGTATGAAAGAAGCTCTATTAACAAGTGCTAATGTGTTTGTGTAAAATATAACCATTTATAGTAAAATGTTTGCGTCAATAGCTGGCTTTTGAGAAAATATGCGCTTTTCAAAAGGACAGACTCTAAAATAGTTTTAACGACCTCAATTAAATGATGAAGGTCTTATTTAAGGAATATTTATGTCATCTCGCTTTGAATTAGCCAATGCAATACGTGCGTTGAGTATGGATGCAGTTCAAAAAGCCAATTCTGGACATCCGGGAGCCCCAATGGGCATGGCTGATATCGCCCAAACAGTTTGGGGTGAAAACCTCCGACATAATCCAAATAATCCAGAATGGGTAAATCGAGATCGATTTGTATTATCTAATGGGCATGGTTCTATGCTCATTTATTCTTTACTTCATCTGACAGGATATGACTTGTCTATTGATGACCTCAAAAACTTTCGACAGTTACACTCTAAAACACCTGGTCATCCAGAATATGGATACACGGCTGGCGTAGAAACAACAACAGGTCCCTTGGGTCAGGGTCTTGCTAACGCTATAGGAATGGCAATAGCGGAAAAAACACTCAGCGCTCAATTCAATAAGCCCGGTTTTGATATCGTTGACCATAATACTTATGTATTTGTTGGTGATGGGTGTTTAATGGAAGGCATTTCGCATGAAGTTTGCTCTTTAGCGGGTACGCTAGGTTTAGGTAAATTAAACGTATTTTATGATGATAATGGTATTTCTATTGATGGTGAAGTTGAAGGCTGGTTTACTGATGATACGGTTGCTCGATTCAGGGCGTATGGTTGGCATGTGATTGCTGATGTTGACGGGCATGATTCTGAAGCCCTTGACAAAGCAGTAAAAGAGGCACAAGAAGAAACAAATAAACCAACCTTGGTTTGTTGTAAAACTACGATTGGTTTTGGATCACCTAATAAGGGCGGTAAAGAAGATTGCCATGGTGCGCCACTAGGTGATGATGAAATTGCATTGGTAAGAGAAAAACTAAATTGGCCACATGCGCCTTTTGAGGTTCCAAAGGAGATTCAATCTGCATGGGATGCTCGTGAAAAAGGACAAAAATTTGAAAGCGACTGGAATGACCAATTTGTTGGTTATACCGATAAATATCCTGAGTTCGCGTCTGAGTTTACTCGTCGTAATAATGGTAGGTTACACAGTAATTTTGCAGCAACCTCAAAGGCTTATATAGCAGCAACACAAAAAGCAGGTTCAGGTATTGCAACAAGAAAAGCATCACAAAATGCGATTCAGGCTTATTCAGGCGTTTTGCCTGAATTTATTGGCGGCTCAGCTGATTTAGCGGGTTCAAATTTGACACGTTGGAATGAATCAAAAACCATAACTGCTGATGACGCGAGCGGCAATTATATTAACTATGGCGTTAGAGAGTTTGGCATGTGTGCGATTATGACAGGCATTCAATTGCATGGTGGGTTTATGCCATTTGGCGGAACATTCCTCATGTTTATGGAATACGCGAGAAATGCTATACGCATGGCAGCGTTAATGAAAAAACAAGCAATCTATGTTTTTACCCATGATTCAATTGGTTTGGGCGAGGATGGCCCAACTCATCAACCTGTAGAGCAATTAGCGTCTATGCGTTCAACACCTAATTTAAATAACTGGCGTCCATGTGATGCTACAGAGACAGCCGTTGCGTGGAAAATGGCGATTGAAAATACTAACGGTCCCACAGCGCTTATTTTGACAAGACAGGGCTTACCAACGCAGCCGAAAAACGATCAACAAATTGCTAATATAGAGAAAGGTGGTTATGTGTTAGTTGATTGCGATGGCGATGCGGATTTAACCATTATCGCAACGGGATCAGAAGTCGATCTAGCGGTTAACGCAGCTAAAGAGTTAGTAGGCAAAAATGTTAGAGTTATTTCAATGCCTTGTTGTGATGTTTTTGAACAACAATCCGATGAATATAAAACCAGTGTTTTACCGTCGAAAGGTAAGCGCATGGCGATTGAAGCTGCGACTGGCGATCTCTGGTATAAATATGTTGGATTAGATGGTGTTGTTATTTCAATGGACCGATTTGGTGAGTCAGCTCCTGCAAACCTATTATTTAAAGAATTTGGTTTTACCGTTGAAAATGTTGTTGGAAAAGCGAAAGCTCTTTTAGATTAGTCGATAATTTAGCACCCTCTCCTCAATCCTCTTCCAGAAGACGAGGGGTTTTTCATTTCCTTCTCAAAAAGAAGCGAAAAGTAGTGGAGAGGTTGAAAACAATTTTGGGATTTAAGTCATGACAGTAAAAGTAGCTATTAATGGATATGGTCGAATTGGTCGAATGGTTCTTAGAGCAATCTACGAATATAACCGTGAAGATGAAATTAAAGTCGTAGCAATTAACTCATCACATCCTATTCCCACCAATGTACATCTAACTAAATACGACTCAACTCACGGGCGTTTTGAAGCAAATGTTAGCTGTGATGATGAAAACATGTATGTTAATGATGACAAAATTGCCATGTTATCGGATCGTGATCCAGCTAAATTAAAGTGGAGCGATCATGATGTTGATATCGTTTTAGAATGCACTGGGCAATTTAAGGATAAAGCGAGCTGTTCTAAACATTTTATTGGCGGTGCTAAAAAAGTGCTTATTTCCGCACCAGGTGGAAGTGATATAGATGCAACAATCGTTTTTGGCGTAAATGATGACACATTAAAAGCAGAGCACAAAATTATTTCAAATGCATCTTGCACAACTAACTGTTTAGCACCCATTGCAAAAATATTACATGAAAAAATAGGGATTAGAAAAGGTTTGATCAACACGATTCATGCGTATACAAATGATCAAATGTTGATCGATAATCAGCACAAAGATTTACATCGGGCGCGAGGTGCTGCAACCTCAATTATTCCGACTAAAACAGGTGCTGCAAAAGCGGTTGGTTTGGTTATTCCAGAATTATTAGGGAAAATGCATGGATTCGCTTTAAGAGTTCCAACAGCCAATGTTTCAGTAGTGGATCTAACTTTTGATGCGGCAAGACATACAACCGTTGAAGAGGTTAATGCAATAGTGAAAGAAGCCGCAGATGGTATTGTTGTTGTTTATAATGACGAACCACTTGTATCGATTGATTTTAATCATACTCCAGCATCATCAACATTCGATTCAACACAAACACGTGTTCACGATGATTTGGTGAAAGTTATTGTTTGGTACGATAATGAGTGGGGTTTCAGCTGTAGAATGATTGATGTAGCGTTAGCCATGATGAACGCAAAGTAATATTTCAGCTTATCTTATTTTACTTCTCCCTTTGCGAAGGGGGGGATAAAGAAAGAACCCTTTTATATTAGGTGTGAAAACAAAGGAAAATAAATGTCCGTTTTAAAAATGTCAGATTTAGATTTAAAAGGAAAAAGAGTTTTAATTCGAGAAGATCTTAACGTTCCTTTTAAAGACGGTAAAATCACATCTGACGTTAGAATTCAGGCGGCTATTCCGACCATTAAACTGGCGCTAGAAAAAGGCGCAAAAGTGATGGTGATGTCACATCGTGGTCGACCGACTGAAGGTGAATTTTCGCAAGATGATTCTTTAATTGCTATTGTAGAATACCTTGATAATTTATTAGATGTGCCTGTCACCCTCGCTTCTGATTATTTGAATGGCGTAGAGCCTAAAGAAAATGCAGTAGTAGTTTTTGAAAATATTCGATGTAATAAGGGCGAAAAAGCTAACGATGAAACTTTAGCAAAAGCTTATGCTATTCTTTGCGACGTATTTGTTATGGATGCGTTTGGTACGGCTCATAGGGCCCAAGCTTCCACACATGGTGTAGCAAAATATGCTCCCATTGCATGCGCTGGGCCATTGCTTTCAGGTGAGCTAGAAGCCCTCGGAAAAGCGTTAGACAATCCTGCAAGACCTATGGTTGCGATCGTTGGAGGCTCTAAAGTTTCAACTAAATTAACGGTGCTTGAGTCTTTATCAGATATTGTAGATCAGCTAATTGTTGGTGGCGGAATTGCAAACACCTTTATTGCCTCTGAAGGATATCAGGTTGGTAAATCATTAGTAGAAATGGATCTTGTTGATGACGCAAAAAAATTATCTGAAGCGGCTATAAAAAGAAATGGCGAAATACCAAAGACGGTCGATGTAGTGGTAGGAAAAGAATTTTCAGACTCGACACCTGCAACTTTAAAAAATGTAGATTCAGTCAGTGAAGATGATATGATTTTTGATATTGGTCCAAAAACGGCGGATTATTTGTGTGAAATACTAGCCAAAGCGGGAACTATTGTTTGGAATGGTCCTGTTGGTGTTTTTGAGTTTGAACAGTTTTCAAAAGGTACTGAAAAAATTGCGAAAGCAATTGCACATAGCAACGCTTTCTCAATCGCTGGCGGTGGAGATACTTTAGCCGCTGTTGATAAATTTGGAATTAAAGATCAAATATCATATATCTCAACTGGTGGTGGCGCATTTTTAGAATTTTTAGAAGGAAAAAAATTACCAGCAGTAGAAATTTTAGAGCAAAGAGCGAAATAATAGAAACAAGGCTTTATTCTGCAGATTTTACTGGCAGAGTGCCTCTGTTGTAAAAATTATTCTTATAAATTAATTATTGGAGAAAATAAAATGGCATTAATTTCAATGCGACAACTGCTAGATCATGCAGCGGAATATCAATATGGCGTTCCAGCTTTTAACGTTAACAATTTAGAGCAAATGCGCGCAATTATGATTGCCGCAGACAAGACTAGTAGCCCTGTCATTGTTCAAGGTTCCGCCGGAGCAAGAGCTTACGCAGGCGCTCCATTTCTTAGACATTTAATTCTAGCGGCAATTGAAGAGTTTCCACATATTCCAGTGGTTATGCATCAAGATCACGGAACAAGCCCTTCGGTTTGTCAACGCTCTATTCAATTGGGTTTCTCTTCTGTGATGATGGATGGCTCTTTAGAATCTGACGGTAAAACACCAGCAAGCTACGAATATAATGTTGATGTCACTAAGCGAACAGTCGATATGGCGCATGCTTGTGGCGTTTCGGTTGAAGGCGAATTAGGTTGTTTGGGTTCGCTAGAAACAGGTGAAGCTGGCGAAGAAGATGGAATTGGCGCAGAAGGTGTATTAACTATGGATCAGATGTTAACGGATCCAGAAGAAGCTGCTGATTTTGTCTCTAAAACTCAAGTGGATGCTTTAGCGATTGCGATTGGTACCTCTCATGGAGCGTATAAATTTACTCGTCCGCCAACGGGTGATGTATTGGCAATAAGCCGTGTAAAGGAAATTAACAAACGCATTCCAAATACCCATTTAGTCATGCATGGTTCGTCCTCTGTTCCGCAAGAGTGGCTAAAAGTGATTAATCAATTTGGTGGTGAAATGCCAGAAACTTATGGTGTGCCAGTAGAGGAAATTTGTGAAGGCATTAAACATGGTGTGAGAAAGATTAATATTGATACCGATCTGCGTTTGGCGTCAACCGGTGCGATAAGAAGACATCTCGATGCTAATAGATCTAACTTTGACCCACGTAAATTCCTGCAAGCATCTACCGAAGCTATGACTGAGTTATGTATCGCTCGTTACGAAGCTTTCGGAACCGCAGGGCAAGCAGATAAAATAAAAGTGATATCGTTAGATAATATGTTTGCTCGATACGAGTCAGGAGAACTTGAAGCAAAAATTAACTAATTAGGGAGGGTAAAACCTCTGTTTATTAGCAAAGTGGCTTATATAATCGCTAATTTAAAAAGTCATCCTGGAAACTTGGTGGCTTTTTTATTTTGGATTGATTACAAACTCGACCTATGGGCTTTTTATTAGGATAGAATGACTATTAATTGTTAGATTTTGATTTATACTAAGTTTTTTATTATAAACAACTGATTTTAAACGGTTAAATTCATGAAAATTCTAGTCGTTGACGATGAACCTCTTGCTCAACAAAGGTTAAAGTTACTGATATCTGATTTAGAGGCTGTAACCAGCGTTGAAACAGCTAGTAACGGCCTTCAAGCAATTGAAGTTTGCCAAACATCTAAGCCAGATGTTGTTTTAATGGATATAAGAATGCCGGCTATGGATGGGTTAGAAGCGGCAGATCATATTTCGCATATGGAAGACGCTCCTGCAATAATATTTACCACTGCGTATGATGAATATGCGCTAGCAGCATTTAATGTCAATGCGATTGATTATTTATTAAAACCTGTAAGACGAAACAAACTAGAAGAGGCTATTTTAAAAGCCTCTTGCCTCAATCAAGCACAACTCAGTGCTATCAAATTAAAGGGTGAACCAGGTCGTACTCATATCAGTACAAACTTTAGCGGTAACATCAAATTAATACCCCTCAAAGACGTTATCTATTTTCAGGCGGACCAAAAATATATAACGGTGAAACATATCAAAGGTGAAACGATTATAGAAGATACATTAAAAGAGCTTCAAGTTGAATTTGCGGAAACTTTTATTCGTGTCCATCGTAACGCGCTTGTTTCAAAATCCTTTGTTAGTGGTCTTTATCGTGATGGTGAGGGACATTCATTTGTAACCTTGAAAGATCTAGGAGACAAGTTAGAAATAAGTCGTCGCCATCTGTCAGAGGTTAAAAAACTACTTAAAAGTCTATAAATAAAACGGCGTTAATTCAATTTATAGACTGAGTTAGCACTCTCCTATGCTAAAATCTGCCCAATGTTATCTGTTGAAAAATAAGAGTATTTTTAATCAATGTCTCAAATAGTCCGAATAGCTACACGAAAAAGTCCACTGGCATTGTGGCAGGCTGAATTTGTAAAAGCAGAACTTGAAAAATTTCATCCAGGTATTACTGTTGAGCTAGTACCTATGACAACTCGAGGCGATAAAATACTGGATACCCCTCTTGCAAAAATTGGTGGCAAAGGTCTATTTGTTAAAGAGTTGGAAATGGCGATGTTGGAAGATAGAGCGGATATTGCAGTACATTCGATGAAAGATGTGCCTATGGAATTTCCACAAGGATTAGGACTTAGCGTCATTTGTGAAAGGGAAGATCCTCGTGATGCGTTTGTTTCAAATACTTTTCTATCTATCGACGAATTACCACTAGGTGCAAGAGTTGGTACTTGTAGTCTTAGAAGGCAATGTCAATTACAAGAAAAAAGACCTGATTTGAAAATTTTAGAATTAAGAGGGAATGTTCAAACCCGTTTAGGTAAATTAGATGCAGGAAATTATGATGGAATTATTCTAGCAACTGCAGGGCTCGAAAGGCTTAAAATGAAGGAAAGGATTAGCCAAAAAATAGACACTGACTGGATGTTGCCAGCCGGTGGTCAAGGTGCAGTTGGAATTGAAACTAGATGTGATGATGCGCAAATTAAATCACTTTTAGCGCCTTTAAATCATAAACAGACTTCACTTCGTGTTTTAGCGGAACGAGCCGTTAATAATCATTTACAAGGTGGGTGTCAGGTACCAATTGGAGTTTATTCAACACTTTATGACGGTCAAACGGAAGAGCAACAAATAAAAATTGAAGCTTTAGTTGGCCGCATAGATGGCAGTTTAATCTTACGTGATTCAGTTAGTGGTAATGCGCAAGATGGAGAAGCGTTAGGCATTCAATTAGCGTCTCAATTACTTGATGCAGGAGCTAACGATATACTATCAGCGCTTCATGAATAAGGCCGTTATAACGAAGAGACTATGACAGCTATGACTAAGAGCACCATGATTAAAAGCACTATGATTAAGAGCAGATTGAATTTTGTGGTAACTAGACCTTTGAATCAAGCAAATACATTGATACAAATGTTAAAACAACATTCCGACGGCGATAAAAATTGTTCTGTTGTTCATTTACCATTGATTCAAATAAAAGAACTGCAGATACAAACGGTTAAAGCAAGCAAGCTCGAAACCAAAAACTATAATGGTGTCGTTTTCATTAGTCCTAACGCGGTAACCACTGCTTATAATCAGTTATCAATGAAGGAGTGGGCCAATCTCATCCAAGTTCCTCTTTTTACTGTAGGTAGTAGTACCGCAGAAACATTGAAGAACTTTAGTAACGCCACAGTCATTAAAATACCTCAACAAATGAATACGGACGGATTACTTGAATTACCAGAATTATGTCATGTCAGCGAAGAAAGTTGGTTAATAATTAAAGGTGTTGGCGGTCGTGAAAAATTAAAGAATACACTGGTTAAGCGCGGTGCAAATGTAACAGAGCTCTGCACCTACAAAAGAATAAAGCCGAGTGATGAGATGACTAAAAATATTGCTCTGCATTTGAAAAATGATGCTATTTGGATCATAACAAGCGTTCAAGCAATAAAGAATTTAGACACGGTAGTAAAAAAATTGGATTTCAATCCAGATTGCCGAATAATTGTAAGCAGTGATAGAATAAAACAATCAGCAATAAACCTTGGCTTAAATGTGATAGCCGTTGCCAATGATGCAACTGATAAACAGTTGATTAATTGTATAAGAGAGTTAAAGTTATGAAGGACGATGATAAGTCAAAGCCAAATAAAAAGGCAGGTAAAGAACTTACCGTTGATAAGACAACCAAAATAAATATGAAAGATAAAAAAAGTAGTGAATTTTCATCAAAAAAAGATTCGCTTCAGCAGAAAAACCTAGAGTCAAAGGTGAGACCAGAGCCTAAACAAGAGCCTGAACCAGAACCTAAAATTGAACTAGAACAAAAAAAAACATCAAGTGTTAAACCTAAATTAAAAGTAGGATCTGAAAATAAAATAAAAGACAAAAAAGAAAACTTGTTTAATGCAAAAGCTATTCCTAAAATGGAATCAACTAAAAGTAAGAAAATAAATTTCCTATCAATTATCTCACTTGTTTTACTCATTATATTACTTTCAACTTCTGCTTGGTTATTTTACCAGCAGCAATTAGCGACTCAATCATTACAAGATATTAAAGGTGAGATACAAAAGGACCTGCAACTACACAGCGTTAAAGTAGATAGCGTTATTCAAGAAAGTTCACAAGCCACCAGAGAAATTAATCAGTTAAAATTAGGCTTACAAAGTTTAGCAAGTTATAACAATGATTTGAAAACGCAATTATTGTCAGCACAAGAAAAAATTAAATCTTTATCTGGTAGACGTAAGCAAGACTGGATGTTAGCTGAAGTTGAGTATCTTATAAATATCGCTGGATTAAAGTTATCGCTGCAAAAAGATAGAAATACGGCTATTCAATTGTTAAAAACAGCTGATGATAGGTTGATAGACATTTCAGATCAATCTCTAGTGCCAATACGTGAAGCAATCGCCAGAGATATATCTAACTTAAGTTTGATTCAAGAATCTGATATTACAGGAATAGTGATCAGCCTCGGTGCGCTAGATCTGCAAGTCAATAAATTGCAATTATTAGCTTTAAAATTTGAGCAAGAGCAATTGAAAGAGAATAAAAAAGATGTGGATTTGGAAAATAGCCCCACAGAATCAGAGAGTGATTCATTAACTGATCTAAGTAAGATCTATAAACGCTTTATCAAAGAGTTTATAGTAATTAAAGAGCATGCTGAAACGCCGCGACCATTAATGACTCCGGATCAAAGAGGAAATCTAAATAGAAATATTTCACTTGCATTGCAACAAGCACAAATTGCTGCTTTACAAGGAAATGAACTTCTTTTTCTTATGAATATTGATAAGGTAATTAACTGGATCATTCAATATTTTGGTGAAGCTACAGAATCAAGTACCGTTATAAAACAATTGCAAGAACTAAAGGTTCAAAAAATAGATGTTCGTTATCCGGCAAAATTAGAAAGTTCTATCACTATTGAAGAAATCAAAAAAAATCAGATTTATAACTGGTTAGATAATAATTTACAACCTTCTAAAATCAAAAATAATAGTGTTCCTGAAAAAGAAAAAAATCAGGTGATAGATGAGTTAGGGGGCGAGTAATAATGAAATGGAAAATTATTTTTCTAGTTGCACTCGTCGTCGGAGCCCTCGGAGGGGCGTGGTTAAAAAACCTTCCAGGTTTTGTGATTGTTGCTTATGAAAAAACCAGCTACGAAATGCGGCTATGGGTTGCAATTGCTATTATATTAGTCGTTTGGAGCTTGTTTATACTGTTAGGCACATTAATCAGAAGTTTTCTCTCTAGCACAGGAAGAATGAAAGGCTGGCAAGGTGGTCGTCAATGGAAAAAAGCGAGACAACAAACTATTCAGGGGATTTTAGCTTATTCCGAAGGTCGATGGCAGCAATCAGAAAGAATCATGATAGCTGCAGCAAAACAATCAGATACAAAATTAATTAATTATCTTATGGCCGCTCAAGCTGCACAACGTCAAAAATCTGAAGGTCAAAGTTCTATAGAGAGACGAGATGCATATTTAAAGGCGGCTCATAAATTAGAACCGAGCGCGGGTGTAGCCATAGGTATTACACAAGCACAATTACAACTCGATAATTATCAAAATGAACAAGCTTTAGCGACCTTAAATGATTTAAAAGGCAAAAGCCCTAATCATCCATTTGTAATAAAGTTAATTTGCATTGCACATGAACGATTAAACGATTGGAATTCGATTGTGGCTTTATTACCCATCATTAAAAAACTAAAAGTACTTAGTGAAGAAAAACTAAATGCAATAGAAAATAAAAGTGTGCATAATTTATTAAGTATTATTGCAGAAAATAATGAGTTAGAAAAACTAAAAGATGTATGGCAAAAGCTAGCTTCACCTTTGAGAAAAAAAGAACCAAACCAAATTTTTTATATAGACCTCTTAATTAAATTTGAACAAATGGATGAAGCCGAGCGATTGCTCAAACCTTATTTTAAAAAGAACTCAGACAATATTGAAACTATCATTGAATTATTTGGGAAAATAAAATCGAGTAACGCTAACCAGCAATTTAATTTCTTAGAAAGTTGGTACACTCAATCCAAACACGCTTCTGACTCTATTTATTTCACTCTAGGAAAAATTGCATTTAATGCAGAGCTATGGGGTAAGGCAAAGTTCTACTTAGAACGAAGTTTACAAACCAACCCGTCTGCTGAAACCTATTTGATTATGGCAAATACTTTAAGAAAACTAAACGATCATGAATTAGCGAGTGAGTGTTTCAAGCAGGGATTGGAGTTTGTTGTAAAAAATAAAACGAAGCTTGCCTAGGTGCTTTTCAAAAAATGCTATTCTTGATCTAAAATAATTAACTGATCATTTCCCTTTTTCACGCGCGAAGGATTCTTATTTCTTGAGAGAAAACATTAAAGTCTACGGCTAACACCTTGAAAATTAACTAATAAATATTGGTAATGGAGATTTGTAGAAACGGGATATGACGCGTGGATAAAAGAGTTCGTAGCGTGATTCGCCCAAAAGTTTAAAATTTGAGACGTTTCAAGCTATTGATTTAATTGTAAACTTAAATTATTCAAAATTAATAAAGCGCCAGAAGTAT
>JBLIBL010000027.1:0-39082 GCA_047633355.1 Polaribacter sp. | reverse complement strand
GAAAAAATGGATTAAGGGGTTGAGTGCTTCTAGGAAACTATATATTCAAGTTTAATCAATTCACTCTGACAAAGTCACTATCTTTTGCTTTTGGCTCTCGCCGGCCTGAAACTCACCCATTTATCGTTAAATTTGTATTCTATTGCTTTAAACAAATGAATTCTTATAAATTGTTGATGGCTAGACAACTATTCGTTTAAGATTTAAGGATTTTTGTGAATTTCATAGATCTTGTTCTTAATCGGGATGTCTGTTATAGGTTAGAAATGCATTATGCTATCCAATAAGACACGACTGAAACTACCGATAAGTGCACTTAAAAAAGCAATCCAGCATTTTATTTTTATAGGATTGGAGTTAGATATCTTTAAAATAATCAAACCAAGCTCAGATAAATCTTTATCGCTTAACGCTGTAAATACTGCTATTAAAATTGCGCCAATGTAGGTGTGTGTAAACCATGGAGGTGCCCTTCTCCAGTAGCTCTATTCGGACATCGTTTAACTCTTCCAGTAGTGCTACTTTCATTAATTTTCGCTCTCTTTTTTCTTTAGCGTTTGCAATCCAGTAACCAAGTAAGGCGGCAATAAATACCCCAAAAATACTAATTACATCTTTGGTTTCAGTTTCTACAGCCACTTTCCATTATCGTTATTTTTTTTCATTCAGTTATGAATATAATTAAATAAGCTTCCGTAATTGTAGATATCTATTAGCTCAAAATCATCGCCAGGATACACATTACTCCTTATTGGATTAAGGGTTCTCAATACCTTTGATTTGCTGTGCCGCCTTATCAAAAGAGTATAGGCATTCTAGAGTTTCAGATTTTCTTTTGCTGTGATAAATCGACTTTTCTAATATTAAAGGTCTGAAAAATCGACATCTTTCTTTTTAGAGCCAACTTTAATAGGCTTACTCGCTCTAAGCCTATGTAATGCCCTCCAAACCGATTGACCGTCTTCAAAGTTAATACTTAAGTCTCTAAATAAACCGTCAACAACGGTTAGTAACTGCTCTTTAGTGAACTTGTATTTTTTACCTTTAAGTGTCCACATTGTTTCTGCAAGAACAATATCAGTAATTAGTATTTTATCTTGTCCTAAAAACAATTTATTAGCTTTTTTTGATTGAGCTTCATCATCCTGAAGAAGATAGCGGAACAACACATTAGTATCAATTGATATCATTCTATGACCTAATGGCGAGATTCATGAGTATCTTGCAATGATTGCTCGTCAGTTATTTTATTATTATATTTAATGTAACTAAGAAGCCCTTTTGCCGCTCCTAGAGTTTTCTTTGCAATCGTTATTTGATTGTTATAGATAAATGTTTCAACAGTGTCAACCGGTTTAATGTGGGCTTCGTTACACTGTTCAATTGGTATGGTGATTTGTCTTTTTGAGCTAACTTTTGGCATTTCTAATCTCGCTTTACTAAATAGTATATGTAAAGAAATAATGCTACAACCTTTGGGCGTTGCTTGCCATACTGAGATTTGACTGGAGTGACAGCTATAAAGAATTTTTTTTTGACATAAAAAACCCGAAAGCCTTTTGGTTATTAGCGTTTCGGGTTTTCTTTGGTTCTTACGAACCTTAATAATGGCGGAGTGGACGGGACTCGAACCCGCGACCCCCGGCGTGACAGGCCGGTATTCTAACCAACTGAACTACCACTCCGCAATGAGTGAAGCTTGAACTTTCGTTCGTAAAAAAGTCTGTTCAGATAAACTTTTTTGCTTCCGCCTTTCAGCGAGGCGCAATAATACGTAGGGAGACATAACCTGTCAACAACAATATGACAGGTTTTTATAATTAATTTCTTTTCGTTCAAAAATCACCCAAATATACTGACTATCTGTAGATTCAAGGTCAATAAATCATCAATTTTGACTAACTCTAATTTTATAAAGAAGCTAACATTGTATTAACATCACTTACTGAGTATGGGTCATCGGGACAATTATCCATCAATCCAGGTTCTACAAATTGCGATTTAATTTCACCATCGACAACATGCATTGAATAACGCCATGAACGGTCACCAAAACCTAGGTTTTCCTTTTTAACTAACATCCCCATTAAACGGGTAAAATCACCATTTCCATCAGGAAGCATTTTAACTTTTTCGATCCCTAGATTTTTAGCCCATTGAAACATTGAAAATGCATCGTTAACGCTTACACAATAAATTTCATCAATACCTTTTGACTTTAACTCTTCATATTTTCCTTCATAACCGGGTAGATGAGTACTCGAGCAAGTTGGCGTAAATGCACCAGGCAATGCAACAATGATGACGCTCTTACCAGCAAAAATATTATCGGTACTGACATCTTGCCATCTAAATGGATTTTCACCATCTACATTTTCATCTCGGACTCGTGTTTTGAAAGTTACTTGGGGGACTTTTATCATAATAATAGCTCTTTCGTTTGGTTAAAAATAGATTCAGATATTTGAACTAAAATAAGATTAAGCGAAAAACAATTATTTGTACAATATATATAAAATTAAAATCAATAGTTTTTAGCTATGAGGGAGCAGCCTAATATTTATCAAATAATATCTGTGGAATTAAACAAAATTATACGGTAAACCTTTATCCAGTGCTTTTTTATAACTAGGCAAATCATGAATTCTATCTAAAAAGCTTTTTAGATTGGGGTGAGTAATTCTAAGCTTAGAGCGAACAGCTGCAGCCTCTAAGGGAAAACTTAACATAATATCGGCACCGGACATTGAATCTCCAACGAACCACTCTTTGTGTGTTAATAGTCCTTCTAAATAATCTAGGTTATTGCTCACATTAGGTGTCACAAAACTTTCCAAAGTTTTATTAGCAATCATATTAGCAATCGGCTTAATAAAAAATGGCATGGGGGCTTCTTTAATTTTATTGAAAATTAATGTGAAGACTAAAAACGGCATGATTGTGCCTTCAGCGTAATGCATTAACTCTCTATATTTTAAGTAATCATTGCTTTCTTTCGTAGGCATTAATTTACCGTCAGCATATTTTTCAATTAGATATTGAACAATTGCGGAGGATTCCGCTATACAAATATCAGTATCAGTATCAGTAATGACAGGCGATTTCCCTAAGGGATGTATATCCTTTAGCTCTTTTGGAGCCAACATGGTGACTTTGTCGCGGTAATAATGCTTCACTTGATAATCAACGCCTAGCTCTTCAAGTAACCAAAGAATACGTTGAGCGCGTGAATTTTCTAGATAATGTAAGGTGAGCATAAGCGGAAACCAAAAACAATTATTTCAAACTAGTAGATCACTATTCTACACTGATATGAAACTTAAAATTCAGAAATCTTAAATTAGAAACATTAAATTAGAAAATAAATAATTCTATAGTTATTTTATAGTTTTCGATAGACAAAAAAAAGGGCCAACAATTGTTGACCCCTTTTATTTTAATCAATTAGTTTGGCTAGTTTTGAAACCAGTAAGCATCTAATTGAACATCAGTCGATGCAGATGCACCTCTTACAACAATATGCCATGTACCTTCAGCTGGATTGGTAATCGTGCAGTTATGCGTATTACCTGCACCAATTCCAAGACAATCATTATCATTGCGTGTTGGAGATGAACCAAAGTTAATCGCCAAGTCTGCGTTACCAGTACCGCCTGCTATATCCACTTCTAAACTAGTCGCTCCAGCTGGAACGTCAAGTGTATAAGAAAGAACCTGACCGCTTGCAGGGCTAACCGTTTCAGTGAATCCATCAGTTATAACTGAACCACTTTCAGTTACAGTTACAGATTGACTCGACGTGTTTGTTGCACCCTCGTCATCAGTAACGGTCAATGAAACTGTATAAGTATCCGCTGTGGCATAAGTATTAATTGGGTTTTGAGAAGTTGATGTGTTTCCATCTCCAAAGTCCCAGCTGTAACTTGCTACTGTACCGTCACTATCAGAACTAATGTCTGTAAAGGTAGCTTCTAAATCAGCCGTAGTAAAGCTAAAGTCAGAAGTTGGTGCAATATTGCCTGCAGCAACCGCTGTCCAGTAAGCGTCTAGTTGAACACCGCTAGAGGCAGAAACACCACGAACAATAGCATGCCATGTTCCTTCAGCAGGATTGGCTATTGTACAGTTGTGAGTATTACCGGCACTTTGCTCTAAACAGTCGTTATCGTTTCGAGTCGGTGTTGAACCAAAATTAACAACTAAGGTAACATCACCAGTTCCACCAGAAGTGTCGACAGTTAGCTCAGTCGCGCCCGCAGGAACTTCGATAGTAAACTCTAAATTTTCACCCGAACCAGGAGAAACGTTAGTTTCTGTAAATCCACCGGAATCTCCACCGCCAGCTGATTCAACCGTAACGGCTTGCGAACTAGTATTAGTTGTACCTTGGTCATCTGTAACAGTTAATGCTGCAGTATAAGTACCCGAAATAGAATAAACATGTACTGGATTTTGGCTAGCTGACGAAGCACCATCACCGAAATCCCAACTCCAAGATGAAACCGTTCCATCACTATCACTACTACTATCGGCAAAAGTCACTTCTAATTCGTTTAGCGTATAAGTAAAGTTAGAGATAGGCGGGATATTATCAAGACTTACCGTTACCGTCTGATTAGATGTATTAGTTGTTCCAGCATCATCAGTTACTGTTAGTGAAACCGTATAAGTACCAGCCGACGCGTAATTATTAGTCGGGTTTTGAGCAGATGATGTATTTGTATCACCAAAATCCCAGCTCCAACTATCAACGGTACCATCGCTATCAGTACTTGTATCTGTAAATGCAACACTTAGCTCTGTAGCAACAAACGTGAATCCAGAGGCCGGTGCTTGGTTACCAGAACTAACTGTGACGTTTTGTGTATTAATATCTGTTGCGCCTAGGTCATCAGTGACTGTAAGAGCTACAGAGTAGGTTCCATCAGCTGCATAAGTATAAGCAGGATTTGAACCTGTAGCAGTACTTCCATCACCAAAGTCCCAAGAATAAGAAGCAATACTTCCGTCACTATCGGAACTAGTTGTTCCATCAAACGTACAATCTAATACTGTACAAGATGAAGTAAATCCAGCAACAGGGTTTTGGTTTCCACCTGTTCCACTATCACAAGAATCAAATTTAAAACTTGAAATATGAGTTCCCCATTGGCCATTTATTTTACCATATTGATTGGTATACCAAAATGTACACTCGTCTACTGGATCTAGAGAAAGATGACTATAATCACCCCATCGATTGCTTGAATTACCATCAGTACCAGCCACTAAAATAGCTTCAGTTTCCGTCATAACCCCTAAAGTATCAGTTGCTAATCGACCAGTGTAACGAATGCCAGGAAAATCAGTGCTACTGCCCCAACTATAAGCTAATGCCATATTTCCATCTTTATCCATTGCAACAGAACCCATCCAACGATTTTTGTTGTCTGGTGAATATGTACCTTCCTGTTCTATATGCCAAACATCACCCGTATTTCTACGTAATTCAAACCAACGAATACCACCTCGATCGGTACCATCTACATCAGTTACAAAATTTCCAACGATAGTTTCGTAAGTATTAAAGTTACGGTATTGTGCTCTGAACATAACCACTTCACGCAATGGATCAAGTGTCGAACTAGAGCCTGCTTGTGGAAAACATGAAAATGATGTTAAACCACATAAATCAGAGTCAAACTCTGCGATTGGAAAATCACCAACTTTTGTGAATGTTGAGTTATTTGTATTCGCAAAATCAGCAACAAATTCCCAAAGTTCCACATAATCTTCATTAGGATTATTCGATGAGGAATTATGAACTTCGTCATCTCTATGCCTTACAAAATAACCAGGAGTGCCAGCTGGCATATCATTGACACCATCATGATCAACTGGTGGAATCATTTGGAAGCCAAAACCAGCTAAATCTGGTGTTTCAATTCTAATCATTGTTGCAGCATTACCAGCTAACATTGCATCTCTATCGAGTGCATAGACTGCCGAAGTATTTTCGTTAGTCCCAACGTAATATGCGTCTTGTCCTACTCCATATTTTGGATAATCAGGAAAGCTTGGCGCAGTGAATGAATAAGCAAACCAACCACCGGTTATTGGATCAGACGTTTGTGAAATATAGACACAAAGATTATTACCAAAACTTGAAAATTCGCTTAATAACCAACGATTTGCCATTTCATCAAACAGTATTATTGGATCGCCAGCACCGGTCGCACAGTTGCCAGAGCCCAAGGTTTCCATGTTTGTTGGACCACTTACTAGGTTTCCCGTTTCTTTATCATAAACAGTAAAAATTGATCCGCTCGATCCATTGATTGATTGGATATAATAATTTAGGCCAACATCACCTGATGTATCAGGTGGGTTAACACCCGTATAACCACTACCATCAAACTGCTGTTCGATTGCTCTAGAATTTTGGTTCGATTTATTTGAAACCGCATTTTGTACAGACATCAATCGATCATTTGAATTAATTACCGGATTACGAGGTGCTGAAGGCAATGTATAATTTGCGTCAAAACGACGTCTAGGCATATCCTTGATACTATCACCAGGTCGCCAAGTCGGAGAACTTTTAAGCCCGCGCAAATCAACATTGACTTTATTAGGTGCTATTTTTTCAGATCCCCAAGCTTTAGAACTAACTAGCTTTTCTTCTGCCGCTTGAAGTGTCGTTGTAACGCCCAAACTTGCGCATAGCAAGGTTGCTGCTGACAGGCTTTTCAAAGATGAAAAGTTATTATTTATTATCACGTTATACCCTCTGGTTGTGTATTTAATTACTAGATAAACTCAAAAAAAACAAATGACTTTGCTTACTTTTACAAAATCGGTCAGAACTTCGAAAAGACACTGACGAATATACTAAATGAACTATCAATTTAATAGGTAAATAATACCGCTTGACAGACAATCAATTTTTTCAAATCAGTACAGACTAACCTTTTGATTTACCAGTAGGTCTTTTAGGATTTATTTCTTTAGTTGGGTCGCCAGGTTTCCAAGGCTCAGATTTAGGAAGATCACGCAGATCGATCTGTTTACTGGTAGGTACTACAGATTTAACTAAGGCTGGAGGGACGACTTGGTTGATTTTTATATCTCCGTTTTTAGAGTTAAAATTAACAACTGAAGGATTTTTACCGTGAGTATAAGAATATCGTTTTTCTTTTAATTTGGAACCGTTTAAATAGATCAAACCATCTGAGTTAGCTTTTAATTTGATACCCATATCGGTAAATATATCGGCTGTTATCTCACCGGATAGACTGCTTGCTACAGAGTGCCCTTTAGTATGCATACCTCGCAACCTCAGATAAATTTTACCGCTGTCGGTTACCGCATTAAATAAGCCTGTCGTTGTTAATTTTATCTTGCCTGTTGTTGTTGTAGCATCAACGTGACTATGAGTTTTGTCAATTTTAATCATTCCAGATGTGGTTTCGGCAATAATTTTCACACTTGGCGGAAATAAAACAGATATATCAGTTCTTCCTCTTAAAGCACCATTTGTATCTCTTATCGATTCATCGTATTTGATAGTGATATATAGATTTCCGTCCATTTCTTTAATATCAAACTGTGGACTCATCGCATGAGTCCCAATTCGCTGGTAAGTCGCATGCATAAATATTTTTTCTTCACTGTTGCTGCGTGAACGTATACTGCCATATTCATTCTTTACTATAACCAGTTTATTAGCAGGTATTTCACCTTGCCAGTCATGGCTTACAATTTGAAAAGGTGTCTCCTGATGACCGCCGGGATGAGCAAAAGAATTAAATGAGATAAGGTAGGATAACAATATCATTAGATATGAATTAATTTTCATGTTGGGTCTCCAAAAGTATTATTTTAATATTGGCTATAAAATGAAAGAGTAAAAGAACTATTTGCAATAACCTTTGATGCTGTATTTAAGCCAGTCATATTCACTAGATGTATATTCTACTTCATTTTTACAATACTGCATTTTTTCTAGTTTAATTTCAAGACGTTTATAGGCCTCTTCTTCCATTCTAAATGACAATGAATAAGCTTCATTGTCATCACCTTTAGGTCGGCTACTTGCTCTTAATTCGCGTTCATCCTTTCTGGTATCAACGATAACACCGACGCCGTTTTTGCTAGAATCTCGGTCGCGAATATCACCTAAGTACAAAATATAGCTAAAAGCTGGACTTCCATCACTCGTTTGTGATTGGAAAAAATATCCATGATAGTTAGCTTCAGATGTTGAACTACAACTGATATTAAAAGCAGCAAATGTAGCAAGTACAATAAGCAGGCGTATTCTTAATAAATTGGTAAACCACATAGTCATTTCTTCTTTATCTCTATTGATTATTAGTTTGATTAAGTGAATAATATTCGACGCTCCTGACTATACCAAGAAATAGTAAAATTGTTCAAATATTTATAAGGCACTAATTTGAATTTCACGAATAAACAGCTAAACGATAATCGACTATCATTATTAGATTTTATCAGAGGCATAGCGATTGCCCTTATGTTCATTTATCATTTAAGTTTTGGCTTAAATGAAATCGGCATTCTAAATATCAATATGTCCAGTGATTATTTTTGGATTAGCTTTAGAGCCATCATTGTATTTTTATTCTTAACACTTGTTGGTATTGGGCTAGTTTTATCATGTAATAAAACCACTAATAAAAATAAAACCTATTTAGAATCATTATTGTCAAAACGTCTCTATTTATTATTCTCTTATATGATGTTAATTACACTTTTTAGTTATTATGTACGCCCACAATATTATGTTTATTTTGGCATTTTACATTTGATTTTTGTTTCTAGCCTTTTAGGCCGATTACTATTAAACCTTTCATCAAGTTATTTGAGTCTAATTGTTTTATTATTTCTTATTGTGGGACTAAACGTTAATAGCGCTCAACTTAACCATGCACTCGTTTATTGGTTGGGGCTTGGTAACAACCCTCCTATAACTGATGATTTCGCTCCGCTTTTCCCTTGGTTTAGCCTTGTTATTTTTGGTTTAATATTAGGGAAGTTTTTATCTCATTCTAACAAAGCAAAACAAAAAATCGGTCAATGGCAAGCTAATAATGGGTTATCAAAATTAATCTGCTGGGCAGGAAAGTACAGTATTCATCTTTACTTTATACATTTTCAATTTTTTTATTTTATGGTTTTGATAATAGGATTTTAATCGGACAAACTCCTAACCTCCTTCTTCCAACAACTCAATTACATCGTGGATCAATTTTTCTGTTCCTCGCTCAACTCCTGAAGCTGTAAAAATAATCTAACAACAAATAAGTCTTCCGAAGAAACTATAGCCACTGTTTGCCCTTGAAAACCTGGCATATAATAAAGTTGCGCTGGCAAGCTTGGTCATAACGCTTTAGATTTTTGTTATCCGGCTCACGATTTAGCCAAAAATGTGCACTATAATTATTTAACGGCGATGTTTTAGTCGGGAATTTACGTACTTAATCCAATCTTATGGAATGACTTGTCGACCATCCCATTCTCCATTTTGTAAACATAACAGCTTTTGTATTACGATAGCTATTTGAAGCCTTAGAATTCACTGATTTAGCTTCTTCAAATGCTTTCGTTAAAATCGCTGATAATTTATTCTTATTTTCTATACTATTTTGAAAATAGGCAAGGGTGATTTTGATTTTTTCTTAGTGAGGATAATACAAAAAATTTTCTTCCTAGCTTGTCCTGCGAAATAGCTAATAAAGTGCAACCTTAGCCGGCTTTATAAAAGGCAGTCCTTTCAAAAAAACCGAGTATATTTGTTTCAACGGTTTGTTCATGCCTATCAATAAAATAATTAACAAATGCAAACAGCGGACTCAGTGGAACAAGAGCTTCTTAAAATATTGTCTCATCCGATAATTCACTAATAAAATAGCGCCAAATCTAATATTAGAATTCAAACAAGACTAGCGCTTTCTTTAATGTGGACATAAATCGTTTTAGTTAGTTTGAGTAGGCTAAATCATCTACGAATTGTTCTTGTTTTTATTGACCTGAGCCAAATCTGATTTCGTTTTTTCTCGAAGCTTTATAGATATCAAGTCCGATAAAATTTTTGCAGTTTCGTAAAGTTTAACATCATCTATTTCAACTAACTCTGTATCTTCATCAATTTCTTTAATTGATTTCTTACCAGTAATTTCACGCCTGATATTTTCTCTGGTTAAACGTTTGGTTTTATCATCTAATCTCTCTTGTTTGCGTTTTTCGATACTTAAACTGATTTTACTTTCTTCACGTTTTTTATTTAACTCTTGAATATCCGATACAATATATTGGTACTCTTGGTTTTTAAGAACTCGTTCTTGATGCATTTTCGTTAAAAGCGGAACATATTGGCTAACACGTTTAACATTATCGAAAGAAACTGCATCAATAACATCCCACTGTAACGCTGACACATAGCTTGATTCACCAAAGCGATCTCTAGCAATAGGATCAGGAAACTTAATATCTGGCATGACACCTTTTAATTGTGTGCTTTCTCCAGTAATTCTATAAAATTTGTCGATAGTTAATTTCAAGGCTCCTGCGCGATTATCTTCAGTCCTTAAAAAGTAATTAAGATCTATGACATTCTGAACTGTACCTTTCCCAAATGTTTGCTCGCCAATGATTAAACCTCGGTCATAATCTTGTATTGCTCCTGCAAAGATTTCAGATGCTGATGCACTAGATCCATTCACTAATACAGCTAGTGGACCACTCCAAGCAACTCCAGGGTCTATATCGGGTAAAACCTGAACTTTTCCTTGAAGTTCTTTTTCCTGAACAACTGGCCCTTCATCAATAAACAAACCTGTTAAACTAATAGCCTCACCTAATGAACCTCCACCGTTACTTCTCAAATCAATAATGAGCGCTTGAATATCATTCTCTCGTTGCATTGTTTCAATCAACTTTTTGATGTCACGCGTGGTACTGCGGTAATTTTTTTCACCAGCACTTTTCGCTTGAAAATCAATATAAAATTTAGGTAAATCGATCACACCTACATTTAACAATTTTTTATCTTCTAGTTGTTTTCCATCTACAACTAAATCAACCACTTTTTCTTTATCAAAGAATGAACTTGGTACTTCAATAACTTCTGACTTAGCAGCTTGCTCTTCTAACTTTACTTTTTCACGAATAATCGAAACTGTTTTTGTTTTACCTTGAACACTGGCATTTTCTGATTCAATTTCCAAACGTACCTGAGTACCCGCACTTCCACGAATTAAGTCGACTACATCATCAAGCCTCCAACCTACAACATCAACCAAAGGGTCATTATCTTGACCCACAGATATGATTCTATCGTCTACTGCTAACTGTTTTGATTTGTCAGCGGGTCCTCCTGTAACAATCATATTTATTTTTGTATAGACTTCATCGGTTTGAAGAACGGCACCGATCCCTTCCAATGAAAGCTTCATATCTATATCAAAATTTTCAGCAGTTCTCGGAGAAAAATAACTGGTATGTGGATCAACGGTATTCGCGTAAGCATTCATAAAATAAGAGAAAACATCTTCACTGTTTACTTGTGCGCTTCGTCGCATCGCTGCCGCGTAGCGCTTGCCCAATAACTCTTTAACTTTTTCAACGCTTTTGTCTGCTAAAACAAGATTTAGAGCATCATTTTTTATTCGACTGGTCCAGTAGGCATTAAGCTCATCTTCATTTTTAGCCCACGCGGAATCAT
The DNA here is from genome assembly GCA_047633355.1 of Polaribacter sp. Classification (GTDB taxonomy): domain Bacteria; phylum Pseudomonadota; class Gammaproteobacteria; order Enterobacterales; family Kangiellaceae. The sequence goes on along the minus strand of JBLIBL010000027.1, from coordinate 27,357 downwards.
CTCTATCATAAAAATAATTGTCATCCGTTGAAAAATTAATTTCAGTTTCTAAGAACTTTGTAGCAAAAGTATTTCGTTCTTCCCATCGACTTTGGAATACATCATAAATATGAAATGCAGGTTGTACTAAACCGCTCCAAATAGCATCATCTAACTTATATCGATAACGCTCAAAATCTTTAATGTCCGCCGCAAGAAAGTAAGCTTTATTGCCATCCAAGTATTTAATGTAATTATCTAAAACTAACCCTGATTGTTCGTTATCGAGTGTTTGTTTTTTGTAGTGCCTATTTTTCATAAAATAAGCAATATAACGGCTAGCTCTTCGATGTTTCGCTTCAGGCGCTAAATCAATTGCACCTTTTACGATAGTTTTATCAGTAACTTTATCAATACTAGTCGATGTTTCTTCCGCATTAAAGGCATGTACATTATATACAAAAGAGCAGCAGATAATGCTTGTAGCTAAAACTAAAGTAGGCGTTTTAAAAAACTTCATTCAGTATTCCTTATTAGATTGACAAATAACCTCTAAATTTTACGAGGCTAACTATTTATCGGCAACTTACGTTTCTTATTTAGAATAGTCTATAAGATAACTACAAAGTTCAAGTAAATTGTCTTTAAATGGAGATCCTTTTTGTAAATTAGCGTGTAAAAGAGTGTAACAGCCCAAACCAGCAGATATTGGGCTGTGAAAATTCTTATTAAAACACTTTTTAGAATTTTCTCAACTAAATGCTTGAATACCTGTTTGCGCTCGTCCTAAGATTAAAGCATGAATATCATGAGTTCCTTCGTAGGTATTAACAGCCTCCAGATTCATCATATGCCGCACAACATGGAATTCATCGCTAATACCATTACCCCCGTGCATATCACGAGCATTTCTAGCAATTTCTAAAGCTTTTCCACAAGCATTTCTTTTAATTAAAGATATCATTTCTGGTTTAAATTGTTTTTCGTCAATTAATCTTCCAACTCTTAACGATGCTTGTAAACTTAGTGTAATTTCTGTTTGCATGTCTGCAAGCTTCTTTTGAAACAACTGATTTGAGGCCAGAGGGCGTCCAAATTGTTTTCTATCTAGTCCGTAGGTACGAGCGGCATGCCAACAGAATTCAGCTGCGCCAGTTGCTCCCCAAGAGATTCCATATCGCGCCATATTTAAACAACCAAATGGCCCAGCTAAGCCTCTAATTGTTGGAAACATATTTTCCTCTGGTACCAAAACATCATCCATGACTATTTCACCGGTAGTTGAAGCTCTTAACGAAAATTTACCTTCAATCTTTGGTGCAGATAATCCCTTCATACCTTTTTCTAAAACAAAACCGCAAATTTTACCTTCATCATTTTTTGCCCAAACCACAAAGACATCTGCAACAGGGGAATTGGTGATCCACATTTTATTACCCGTTAGTAAATACCCACCATCTACTTTTTTAGCCCGAGTTTTCATGCTGGCAGGATCGGAGCCACTATCTGGCTCTGTTAATCCAAAACAACCAATATATTCACCTGTAGCAAGCTTAGGAAGATATTTTTGCTTTTGTTCTTCAGATCCGTAAGCATTTATTGGGTACATCACTAAACTTGATTGAACACTTAGCGCAGAACGATATCCACTATCAACACGCTCAACTTCGCGAGAAACTAATCCGTAAGAGACATAACCAACGCCTGCACAGCCATAACCATCGATGGTCGATCCTAAAAGCCCCAACTCACCCATTTCGCGCATGATATCTGGATCAAAACTTTCATTGCGGTTTGCCTCTAGAACTCTAGGCTGAAGCTTTTCTTGTGCATAGCTATGTGCCATATCACGTATCATTCTTTCTTCTTCAGTTAACTGTTGATCTAAAAGGAATATATCGTCCCATATTTCGCTTGGCATTTTATTGTCCTGTTGAATTGAATTAGTCTAGTATTAGTTAAAATTGGCTTAAATAAATGAGCGACACTAAATTGAGTATAGTCTAGCCAAAATTTACCTTAGAGGCTATTATTAAAAAGTCATTAATAAATAATTTACGCCTAATTCTAGAATACAAGGGAAAAATAATGTCAATCAGAGGTAGATTAGAATCTTGGTTAAATAAGGAAGCCCCGCCTTCAGCATTTCCGATCAGTGATTTTGAAAAAATTAGTCATGGAATACGGCCTGCGGATGTCGTTTTAGTTGAAGGTCGTAGTCGTGTTTCCGATGTGATTCGGATCATAACTCAAAGTCGCTGGTCTCATTCTGCTATTTATGTAGGCCGATTACACGACATTCAAGATCTTAAGTATCGACATAAAATTCTCGAATACTGTGATGCCTCTCCAGATACTCAACTACTGGTTGAAGGAATTCTGGGTGAAGGTATGATCGTTACGCCATTAACTGATTACCAAAAAGACAATTTACGTGTATGTAGAGCATCCACTTTATCAGCAAAGGACGCACAAAATGTAGTTAATTTCTGTATTGATAAACTCGGAGTTGCCTACAATGTGAGACAGTTATTTGATTTAGCTCGATTTATTTTTCCTTGGAGAATATTACCAAGAAGATGGCGCTCGAGTCTATTTACAAGAAAACCTACAGATACGGCGAAAACGGTCTGCTCAGCCATGATTGCCGAGGCTTTTTATTCGGTGAAATACCCTATATTGCCTTTATTCAGAAAACGAGGAAAAAGCGATGTTGAATTAATTCCAAGAAATACCAGATTGTATACTCCTGCCGATTTTGACTATTCACCTTATTTTGATATCAAGAAATACCCTTTTATGGGAACCAGTGACTCAAGCCCTTATCGAGATCTACCTTGGAATAAAGATGGCGTTGTCGGCCATGCTGATAAAGACTATGATATTTTTGATAAAAATTAATGGTTGATAAATCTGTTCACTAACCAATTAATTAGTTCAGTCATAAGATGGGTTCTATCTTCCAACAAGGGAAATATATGCTCTGCATTTTCTAAATAAGCGACTTGTAAATTATCTCCAAAAGGTAAGTTTTTAAAACTATCCGCATGTTGCTCTAAATAGTTATAAGGCCAACTTGCAGTAAAAACCGCAAGAAGACTGACATTTCGCTCAATAAATACCTTATAGTCTTGCTCTGTTTTTTCTTTACTTGGTTCTACCCAACGGTATTCAATATTCTGGGGAATCGACTCTTGTTTAGGCTCGAATTTAGATTTTATTTTACTAAAAACTTGTTTTGATAAAGTTTTCCAAGAATTAAAACTCACCAATTTCGGACCATAAAGGTTAAAGTAATAACGCGGTGTCTTATATGCGTAACCATCTATACTCACTGCGCCGACAACCCTTTGATCTTTTATCATAGCTTTGTGTGCATTATCAGCACCTGTACAAATACCCATGACAATATATTGACCACAATTTTCATGTTCATCTAAATGGTTCATCACTGTCTTGATATCACCCATATGCTGTTCCTCTCGAGTGCGAACATCAAGGTGCCTCTCACTGTCTCCTATGCCAGAAAGATCAAAGCGAAAAGTATCAAAACCCATATCTGCGAATTTACGAGCCATTCTTACATACAATCTAAATGGACCGATGTGACCTAATAAACCAGAATTCAATAATAGAATTGTTGGCATTTTTTTGTTGGATGCAACATCATATTTATTTTGTTGAGTATAAACCCCCATTAATTGAGTTTGTTCTCCAATAATTATAGCTTTTTCTATTTGATTCATTTTTAATTTAATCTTTTAATTCTTGAATGATAACATCGATGCTTTTGCTAGGTAAGAAGGCTGATAAATCATTATATTTTTCAATCCCAGGACTAGGGTCATTAACAAAACAATTCTTGAAAGTTGCGTTTGATGTAATAGAGTTCGACAGTGCGTTTTCTTTAAACTTTTTTTGAAAAAAGTCAAAAAATTTATCTAAATTACTACTAACCAATACTACTTTCGAACATTTTTTTAGATTTTCACCTTCAAATAAATCAACACTCCTGATCGTCTGCTCTAAATTTTCTGAAAAAGAAAAACCGATTAACTCGCCCTTTTTAATTTTGGTAGGCTTTTTACGAATGTGATTTAGATCTTCTAAAGTATTTTTATATTTTCTATGAAGTTCATCAACATATTGATTGCCGTTAATTATAGGTTCCCACAATATTAATTTATCAACATTATCAATGTTAGATAAAGCAGCCAAACTAGCTCCAAACCTTAAACCGACTAACGAGATCCTTTGATGTTGAGACTTAGCTTTCAAAAATTCTGATGCTTCAAAAATATCTTTTTTCCAGCGGTCGACACTCGCATCGCTATCGTAACCAATTGAGTCACCTGTGCCAAAATAGTCAAAGCGCAATACATCAAAACCTTCGTTAGATAATTGAGCGGCTAAACGTCGGTAGGTCCAATTTGCGTTAATATTTTCCATCAAAATAGGGCTACATAATAGAACAGCTCCTTTTGATTTTTGATGAAGTGCTTTACCAAAACTAGGATCAGTTTTATTTTTAGAGCTATAATAAAAGCCAAAAAGAGATTTATCTTCAGAAAAAAATTGCGGTGAAACTGACTCTAGTTGTTGAACTTTATTTTCCACACTTTGATATTCCAAACCATCGATGGAAGCAGCAAGTTGCGCCAGAGTGTCTTGAATCATTGCCATTGGTTGAATTTCAATATCAAGTTGTTTTTTAGCCATCGAAATAACTTGCATCGCTAATAATGAATGACCGCCAATATCAAAAAAGTTTGAATTGACCGATATTTCATCTTGCCCTGTAAGTTCTCTCCAAATCTTAACGATTCCTTTTTCCGTCGCTGAGCTGGCTTCAACTATTGAATTAGAACTTTCCCTATTATCAAATTCCGGTATTGGTAATAATTTTCGATCAATCTTCCCATTTGGTGTTTGAGGAAATGAATCCAATAAAACAAAATGTTGTGGCAACATATAACTAGGTATAAAATCCTGAAGATATAACCGTAATGAGTCTACGTCAAAATTCAGTTTGTTTGAGTTTACATATGCTACAATTCTTTTATCATCAACATTATCTTCTCGTATAATCACAACCGAATTATCTACATCCAAATGTTTATTAATTGCAGTTTCTATTTCACCTAGCTCTATACGATAACCGCGAACTTTCACTTGATAATCCATTCGCCCAACATACTCAATATTTTGGTCTCGATTAAATCGGACTAAATCACCCGTTTTATATAGTATTTTACTAACTGAGTTTATATTACTATCAATAGATTTTTGATAAAATGGATTATCAATAAATACTTTTTCTGTTAAATAGCTCTGGCCAAAATAACCATTACTAACGCCTTCACCAGCAATACAAAGTTCACCATAAGCACCATCGGCAACCAGTTGGTTCATTTTATCTAATACATACATTTGTGTATTGGCTATAGGTTTTCCAATTAACGGTGGTTGACCAATGTTTTCTATCTGGTAACAACTTGACCAAACAGTGGTTTCCGTCGGCCCGTACATGTTCCAAACTTGATTAACCAATGGTTGAAGTTGATCGGATAATTTTTGCGATAACGCTTCGCCTCCAGTGAGTAATTTGAGGTCTTTTTTACCTATCCAACCAGAAGCAACCATCATTTGCCAAGTGGCTGGAGTGGCTTGCATAATTGTCGCATTATGCTTGATTAATAGTTCGGATAATACTTGAGGGTCATACGATGAGTCTCGGCTTGCAATAATAGTTGCAGCACCCAAACTCAAAGGCAATAAAATTTCAAGAACAGATATATCAAAAGAAATTGTCGTTACAGCTAATATAATATCTTTAGAATTAATACCTGGTCGTTTAGTCATGGCAACAATAAAGTTAGTCAAGTTCTCTTGCGTTAACATAACGCCTTTAGGATTTCCGGTAGAGCCTGATGTGTAAATTATATAAGCTAAATGACTTAATTTATTATCAAGTAAAAACTCATTTATATTTTTTGTTTTTTCTATATCGTTAAGTGAGTTCTCACTTAAAACTGAATGCGGGTATATTTTTGTTGTTGTAGGGCTTGTCACCATGTTTGAGTATGATTCTTCAACTAAAATATGTTCAACCGCTGCATCGTTAAGAATGTATTCAATGCGACTGACAGGATATTCAGGATCAAGCGGTAAATAAGTCGCTTTGAGGAAAAAACTAGCTAACATAGCCACAGGTATCATTTCACTTCTGGAAAGTAATATAGCTACTACACTATTTTCTTTTACACCCTGTTGTCTTAAATGAATAGCTAAAACTATGGCCTTGTTTGCAATTTGTTTATAAGTAAAGCTTGAAGATTCAGTAATAACAGCCGTACTATTTGGATTAGCTTGAACTTGTTTCAAAAACAGTTGATGCATTCTTGTTTTACTATGTGACAGGATTGTTTTATTTCTATCAATAACCAGTGATTCTAATTCTTCCTCTAAAACAACAGAATACTCAGATAATTTTTTATCCGAGTTTGAAATGACCTCTTGTAATAATTTTTTATATCGTTTTAGTAAACTATCAATAGTCTCTTTACAAAAAAGATCGGTTCTATACTCAAATCGTATATCGTAATCTTGTTTACCTTCACTTTCGCTTTCTTTTTCTCTTATCGTAAAGCCCAAATCATATTGAGAACTCAAACGTGATGCTCGGCATTCAGATGTAATTGCGTCACCAACTTTTAAAATTTCTGGTTGCATTTTTTGTAACTGAAAATCTAAATCAAATAATGGATTACGGTTAATAATTCTTTCAGGATTAAGTTGTTCAATAATTTTATCGAGCGGCATTGAATTATATCGGTAAGAGTTGAAACTCCTCTTTCTGACTCTTGATAAAAGCTCGGTAAAAGTAGGATCGCCCGATAAATCCGTTCTTAGAATTAATGTACTAACGAAAAATCCAAAGAGGTTTTCTGTTCCTTTTAAGCGGCGATCAGAAAAAGGCGTTCCGGTTAAAATATCTTCTTCACCTGACCAACGGTAAATTAATAACTTAAAAACCGCCAACAAACCCATAAACAAAGTAACACCATGTTTAGAAACAGCATTTTCGAATTCTTCAATTAATCCACTTGGTAGATCCAAATAGCATCGATCGCCCTGTGTTGATATTTTATTTGAACGTCTACCATCATAGGGTAACTCAAGTGGCTTAATATTTTTTAAATTTTCCTTCCAATAATTCCATTGCTGTGATAAGTCTGTTTCACTAATTTTTTCTAGGCGCCACTGGGTATAATCAAAAAAGCTGACATCTAATAGACACAAGCCTTCACTTTCACCACTTGAGAAGAATTGATAAAAATCGCTGAATTCTTTGTTTAAAATACCTAAAGAACGACGATCAAATATTAAATGGTGAACACAGAAAAAGAATACATGGTCATTTTCACTTAATCTTACCAATGAAACCCTGATTAATGGTCCAGCAACAAGATCAAAAGGTTGCTGAATTCCAACATCCATAAACTCTTGCAAATTTGCCTCTCGCTTGTCTGAGCTTAAATTGGAATAATCTATTCTATTTAATTTAACTTCTAAATTAGCATGAATAGTTTGAACAATTTTTCCATCAACTTCATTAAAAGTAGTCCTTAGAGCACCTTGCCTAACAATTAATGCATTGATTGCTTTTTCAATCGCATCAATATTTATTATACCCTTCATTCTAATCGCGCGATAAATATTATAGACTGGGCTAGAAGGCTGTAATTGATGAAGGAACCAGAGGCGAACTTGGGCATCAGCTGCTGGAAAAGTAAAATTTTGTTTAACTTTTTCGTTACTAATATTTTTTTTGGTCGAAATACTACTCATTAATTTGACTTATTATTTTATTTTCGTGGAATTATAAGGTTAAATATCTTCTCGTTGACGCTTTAATTAAATCACTTTCAATATACCTGACAAATGATATCTTTTTTGTCTAAATCATCAAAGGTACCAATCATTAAGTTTTCGTAACCTTTTCTGGCTTTTGCTAAGGCTGATTTAACATACCTCGCCAAAATATTAATCTTTCGTACTTCAGTTTTAGTTTCTTCTAAAATTAAACAGCTCACGTGTATTGCTGCGTAAAGATCAACCAAATCCTTAGCTAATACTTCATTTTCATTAACTTTATCGTTTTCCTTATCCCTGTCCCTTTCATTTAACTTAGAGATAAATAAGTTATAAATGTTACGTAACTCAATGATAGATTTGATAGATGAATCATTCTTCTTATCAAAACTACCTTCCAGTACTGAATCAAAATAATCAGACAAGATATCTTGTTTGACACCCTTTGTCGCACCAATAATTTGAACTTGTGATGTACCTTCATAAATATTAGTAATACGCACATCTCGACATAACCGCTCAATTTTTCCTTCCTTGGTATAACCTGCCCCACCGTGTATTTGTAACGCATCAAAACATACTTTATTAGCCATTTCAGTCACTTGGTATTTGACTAATGGCGATTGCATTTCAAGTAACTTATTTGCTAAAGCAAACTCAACATTTAAACCTTTCAATAGTTCTTTTTTAGCTTCCTTATCTTTATTTTTGTCTTTCTTTATATGCTCTATTTTTTCTTCTAACTTGTTACGTAAATCTAAATTTGGTACAGTGTTATAAAGTAGCGTACGACTTGATTCGATACGCACTCTCATATCGATTAACATATTTGCGACAGCAGGCTTTTCTATAATGGCTACACCGAATGCAATTCGATCTTTTGCCCAACTTAACGCTTCTTTATAAGCTTCTTCTGCAATACCCAAAGCTTGCGCCGCGACGCTAAAACGAGCGTGATTAAGAGTATGCAAAACTTGAATTAATCCAAATCGACGTTTACCGATCAATTGCGCTGGAGCATCTTCAAAATGCAACTCACAAGTGGGTGAACCATGTAATCCCATCTTTTTTTCGATTCGCCCTACCTTGATTTTATCTCCTCCGTGACAAGCAAACATGCTTAAGCCAAACATATTATTTGTATTGGGTTCTGAACGAGCTAATATTAATAATACGTCACCACATCCATTGGAGATAAAACATTTGGTACCATTTAAAAACCAGTTTCCATCCTCATCTTGATAAGCTTTTAATTTGGCACTTTGTAGGTCTGAGCCGGCATGGGGCTCGGTTAAAACCATTGCACCAATGTGCTCGCCGGTACAGTATTTTTTTAAAAACAACTCTCCTTGTTCTTGAGTTCCAAATTTAGCAATGGCTTCACCTACATCTTGGTAGCCAAATAAAGTCATTAACGATGCATCGGCCTGCGATAACATTTCTACCATCATGGTATAAATGGTTGCAGGTACATTTCCGCCTCCAAACTTCCTTGGGAGTAAAACCCCCATCAATTCAGATTCGGCTAATTTTTGTACGGATTCTAATGTGCCTTGAGCATATTTAACTTTGCCATCGATTAACTTCGCTCCTTCTGCATCAATACCTTTCGCTCTTGGTTCGAAATAATTTCCACTAAGATCACCAACTAAATCTAATGCTCCTTGATAAAATTCCATAGCTTCTTCATAACAGGTTGGTGCCGTATCAAAAAATTTTGCCTGTTCATAATCGTCTTCTAAAATCGATACACTTTTAGTTAAATTTAATCTCGAAAATTGAAACTGAAGATCAAGGTTATCTGTAAAATAATTAGGCATAGTTTATTTCCTATCTTTTTATTTGTTGACACTTATGAATCAAGTCAAAATATCAATAAAAAAAATCCAACCCCTTTCTTGTACAAGACGGCTGGACTTTTTGTGCCTCAAAACTCAAACAGAGGCTAAATTAACAAATCTACATTAATTTAAAATTAAGAAATTTATTTTGTGGCTACCAGTAAGTTTCATCTGGTTTTGTTAAATCAGTACCGAATGCCGCTTTACCTAAATAAAGTAAACATTCATCACTAGTCGCTGGCATTAAACCTCCACATCGTGATTCACGGTAATATCGTTCTAATGGCATAAACTTAGCAATGGTACTTCCACCACATAAACGAATTGCATCTGAAGTCAATGAAGGACCTAATTCACTGACAATATATTTTGATTGGTGAATAGCGGTGTTTGCTTCAACAGAACCAGGTTTTTCAGAAACTAGTTTAGCAGCACGATAGACACTTGCTTTAGCTGCCGCAACTTTGACATATAAATCACCTACTTTGTGTTGAATCCTAGAGTCGTCTGCCAAGGGTGTTTGAGTACCTGGAATATTTCTATTTTTGAGATAGTTTACTAAGAAATCAAAAGCGGCAGTACATATACCAAGATAAACGCCTACGTAACCACCAACCAGCCAATGTGGTTCTCTAGCAACTTTAAACAGTGCCATTCCTTCATTGCCTAAAAAGAGTGATGATTTTGGAACAAAGCACTCTTCAAAATATACAGGGTTTGTGGACGTTGCTCTCATTCCCAACACATCCCAAGTGAACTCCACTCGAGCATTAGGGTTTTCTTTATTGACGATCAAATATGAAATTGCAGGGACTTCTGACTCACTGCCTTCCTTTTTTGCAGCAACCACGTAATAATCCGCATAACCGGCCATCGAGACCCAGTTTTTTACTCCATTGATCACAAATCCGTCATCTGTGCGCTTATATAAAGTTTTCATTTTACTTATATGTGCACCAATTCCAGGTTCTGAAGATGCTGAAGCAAATAATTTTTTATGTGTTATTGCTTCGTTGTAAACCCAATCTATAAAATCATTCATCTTTTTACCGCGACTACCACCTATGCCATCAATGTTTAGCTCGGCAAGACTTCCTACCGCGATGTTGTGCATGTTGAATGTTAGGCCAGTGGATGCATCACCTCTTGCAATTTGCTCTAATGCTCTTGTGTAAGTTAAGAAATCAGCTCCCATTCCACCTTTATTTTTAGGAATCATTATGCACAATAGGTTGTGATCTTTTAATTCTTGGAAGTTTTCTTCAGGAAATGAGGCTTCTCTATCATGTTTAGATGAGCGTTTAGAGAATCCTTCGCCTAATTTTTTGCATAGATCGACAATTTGCTCATTGGTGATATCTTTAGGTGAAATATTTTTGTATTCTTGAGTCATGTTCATCCTTAACTGAAATGGGTCAGATTTACTTAGTATTACAATGTTAAATTATAGACCGAGATTTAGAAAAAAACCAATGTATCCAAAAACTTTTTAAAACTTCATTGTGTAAATAATTACATTTGGCCTATATTCTTTCTAAAGACTACGCTTCACATTCCTAATCTACGAAAATAGACCTAAAAAACAACCAAATGAAACATCAGCCTCTCTCATTAAACCTCATTCAAGATCTACATTTTGGTCTAACGAGTATCTTACCAAAATTAAGTGAGATCGACGTAAGAGAAATAACCTCCATTAGCAACAAAGAGGGACGATTATATCGTGAAGAGGTATTGCTGACTAAAAAAATGTCAGAAAAACGACTAAATGATTTTTCTGCAGGGAGGTTGTCCGCGAAACAAGCTCTATCCAAGCTAGCGATCTATAACTATCCAATATTAATCGGTTCGAACCGAGCACCGCTTTGGCCAATTCAGGTTGTTGGTAGTATTAGCCATAGTAAAAATATTTGTGTCTCCGCAGTTATTCAGAATACAAATTCTAAAGCATTAGGTATCGATATTGAGACGATAAAACAAATAGATAATGATATATTACTATTAATCTGCGATGAAACAGAGATACTTCATCTAAAAAATTTAGAAAAATCTGGTTACGGAAGCTGTAACGAAAATGCTAAGATCATTTTTAGTATAAAAGAGTCTATCTTTAAATGCCTCAACCCATTGTTAAGTTGCTGGATTGACTTTAAGGAAATGCAGATAACTTTAGATTTTAATAATAAACGCTACATTGCAACGCCTAACTCTAATAATTTGCCATTAAAAGATTTAAAATCAATCTCGGGTAAATGGCATTCAAATGATTATTTTCACGTCTCTAGCTGTTGGTTATAATATAATGACTCATAATTATACTTTTTAAACCTAGGATTATTTGATTTTTATGCTGGACCAAAATACCACTTTGTCGATTGAATGGATAATTAAACAAGACTCGTTATCTGAAAAGAGTTTACAGGCGTGGAATGAGCTTATTCATAGGTCTGCCTTTGTCACATCGACTAACTCGGTAGAATTTAACTTAAATGGTCTGCCATTAATGAAGTTTTCAAAGCCAATCTACGTTTTAGGTTATTCTTCGGTTGCCGAGCAAAATTCACCATCGATAAAAAAACTTGAAGTCGCCTTTATATTAGTTCAAAAACAGAAATCATTTATGGGTTTTAAGTTCACTCTTTTACAGACCGTTAGCCATGATCATGTCGATATGATTAGTATTTTAGGTACGCAATATTTGAATGATGCAAAATGTGTCGCTTCTCTGAAAAAAGCACTTAATAAAAACCTTCAAAGTTGGAGCATGCTATCAGCTAGACGGCTAAGAAGCATAGAACCAATCAAACAACAATTAGTTAGTCCAACCTATTCGCGAGAGTCCGCTTATTTCATATTACGAGATCTCAACAATAATGAATTGGAAATAAAAAATATTATACCGAAGAAACTTTATAAAAATATAGCAAGATTTGAACGAAAAATTGAGAAAGAACAACAAGGCACTTTACAGTTAGTCTCTTATACCTCAAAAGATGATATCGACACAGGGTTAAGCGAGTTTTTTAAAATAGAAGCAAGTGGCTGGAAGGGAAAAACTGGTTCCGCGGTCCAAAACGACAGCCAATTAGAAACATTTTACAGAAATAGTTGGGAAACTCTATCCGTTGCTGGTTTCGCCAAAGTCTTCGTTTTAACAACCGATGACAAGGCAATCGCGTCTGCTATCGCTTTTCAATCAAAAGACGAAATCATATTACATAAAATAGCATTTGACGAAGAACTTGCGCAATATGGCCCGGGCTCTATTCTAGTTAAAAAAATCATGGAAAAGGTTATCGATGAAGAGCCGGTAAAAAGCATATGTTTTAATACCAACCCACTATGGTTAAAGCGTTGGCATGCTCAGTGTTATAATTTGGTTGCATTACAAGTATTTAACTCAAGTCTAAAAGGAAATATTATAAGAAGCCTATTTAAAATAATCGATACTCTGCGTACAATTAAACGACAAATAAAAAAAAATGACAAGCAAAGGAAAAATAAATGAGTAAACATGTAGTATCTCTTTCAAATACATTTGTCGACGAGATATCTGTTGCCATTAAACAGGATTTATCTCTAGTAACACCACCAACCCTTGATTTTAAAGTCATTTACGATGACGACCGTAGAATTTATAAAATTAAAGTGCAAGAGTGTGAAAAGTTTTATGTTTTAAAAATTAGAGGTATTAGGGTCGTAAAACAGCAAGACCATGATATAGCGGATCTACAAAAAGAATACGACTTACTCAATAATGCTTGGGTTTCAGCGCAACAGTTAGCTGAAAACTACTCAATGTCTAAACCGATAAAGTTATGGTTAGAGCAAAAGGCCATGTTACTTTCAGGATGTGAGGGTGAAAACCTTAATGACTACTTTAATCAAAATATTTTTAAGTGGTCATATGCAAATTCAGATCTGAAAACACGAATTTTTAACTGTGGTTACTGGCTTGGTAACTACCATCTTCTAGCGACAAAAAAACAAACAATGGACGAAGTTGTTGAAATAAGACAAAGTCACTTACAGAGAATGCTAAAAGTATTAGAAAGAAAAAATAACCATAAACTAAACAATAAAGACATAGAAAGCATTCCTAATTGTTTTAGTCAATTAGCATCTCATGTAGATGAAAAAACAGGAAGTGTCGGACAAATTCACGGTAACTTCGCCTATAGGAATGTCCTGAGCAACGATTCCATAACCAATTTAGTTGATTTTGAAGACGCTAGAATAGATTACGTCGGCTATGATATAGGTCAGTTTATTGCAGAAATAATTTTAAAGTCTCAATTTCCGTGGATTAGAAGATTGGCTAATTCATTAATAACAGAGTTTAAACTTGGCTATGAAAACCATTTAAAGATCCAACAAAGCTTAATTGAAGCCTATATAGGTTATCACCTTTTAGTGCATTTATATGAACATTGCTCTAGAAGGCAACCAACCTTTCCTAAATCATTGATCCATCAATATAGAATCAATTATTTATCTCAACAAATCAAGAACTGGGTCAAAAAATCGCATTAGACTTAATTTAGCGTATAAATTCTTATCCAATTGGCTTCGCTAACAAATACTAACTCGCCATTTGGACCAATAGTGACGCCTTCGTATTGAGGAGCTCCACTTACGTTCAATGTCGAGATAATTGCTCCAGTATCTGGGTCAACTTGAATAGCTCTTCTGCTTTCTTGGCTTAATATGATTAAATTTCCTGTGCGTTCATCAAATACTGCACCAGCTAGGTCGTTAGCCGAACCGGCTAACGCGACATCAGCATCCCAAGGCTCATTTACAGTTAGATTACTTTGATAATCTAAAAGTACACCTGGATCTGGATCTGGCATATCAAAAGAAACTACTCTCATATTACTACCGCCAGTGCCTTCTTTGACTGCATAAACCCTAGCTAACTGAGAACCAATTGACTTTCTTACGGCAATTCCTTCAGTGCCTTTATTACCACCTGGCGCCATAATTTTATACCGCTGTGAAGTAGGTATTCGACCGCTTATATCAGTTGTATTTTCGTCTATATCTAGTTTTGATGCTTGACCATCTTCGGAAATAATTAATACGTCATTGCCTTCTACGTAAGACAAACCTTCAGTGTCAGTCTGTATCCCACTAACAGTAATTGTACCCATATAGGCAAAGTTAACATCGTAACGGTAAATTCTAGAAGCGTTATTCTGAACAATTAAATATTGTTGAATCCCCGCGTGCCAAGTTATACCAGAAGCATCTTTAGGAATCTCGCCTAATGTGAAAGCATCACCCGAAGGTGAGTAATTCTCTATTAAAACATCTGGCACTACATCTTCTACAAATACGGCGGTTAAACTTTTAGAATTATCCATATCAAAAGAACAAGAACCATTACCAGTACAAGTGTTCTCCCAATGATCTAGTTTAAACCCAGAATCTGCAATAGCGGTAATCGTAACATTAGTGTTTTCTTCAAAAGTTTGAGAACAATCCCCTCCACAATCAATTCCCGTAGGGTCAGAAGTCACACTACCAGAACCTGTTACAGTCACAGTTAAATCGAAATCCTGCAGCGCTACAAATTCTGCTGTTACTGATTTAGCAGTGTCGACAGTGACATCACAAGCACCGCTACCATTACAAGAACCAGACCATTGTTGAAATTTAAATCCATCATCACTAGCTGCGCTCAATGAAACTAAAGTGCCATCATCATAACTTTCATTACAGTCACTACCGCAGTCAATTCCTGACGGAGACGACGTTACATTACCGGATCCAGAAACGACTACATCTAAATCAAATTTTTCTGGAGATTCATCAACAAATGTAGCGGTGACTGATTTAGCAGTATTCATACTAATGCTGCATGAGGCTGCACCGCTACATTCACCACTCCATGAACTAAAAACAAAACCCGTTGAAGCATTTGCAGTAAGATCAACTTGGGTATTTTCAATGTATTCTTCAGAACAATCGCTTCCGCAGTCAATTCCTACGGGACTTGAGGTAACACTTCCATCTCCAGACAAGCTAACAGTTAATAAGTAAGTCGTTTCCGGTTCTTCTTCATAAGTGGCTGTCACCGTTTTATTAGCATTCATAATAACAGTACAGTTACTTTGGCCAGAGCAACTTCCACTCCAGCCACTGAAAAGCCAACCAGCATTAGGGTTAGCAGTTAAGTCTATTTCAGTATTCTCGACATATAATTCTGAACAATCACTACCACAGTTGATTCCTACAGGGTTTGAGGTAACGCTTCCATCACCGGACAAATTAACAGTTAATAAGTGAGTTATTTCGGTTTCTACTATATAGGTGGCTGTCACTGTTTTATTAGCATTCATAGTAACAGTACAGCTACTTTGACCAGAACAACTGCCACTCCAACCGTTAAACATCCAACCAGCATTAGGACTAGCGGTTAAATCGATTTGAGAATTTTCAGGATATAATTCTGAGCAATCACTACCGCAATTTATTCCGCTAGGCGAAGAATTTACATTACCTGAGCCATTCACGACAACGCTAAGTGTATAATCTTGATATGATGACTCTTCATTAAAGACTGCGTTGACACTTTTGTTGGCGTTCATACTAACTGAACAATCATTACTGCCAGAACATGCTCCAGTCCATCTATCGAAGACATATCCGCTACTAGCGACAGCAGTTAAGGTAACCGATGTATTTAGAGCAAAATCAGCATTACAGCTATTGCCGCAATCTAGTCCACTCGGGTCTGACGAAATAGTACCGTTGCCTGTTTTTGAGAGAGTAAGAGTAAATGTTTCAGGTTCCGGATCGTCTTCAATAAATACCGCAGCAACCGTTTTGTCTGTATCCATATCAACATTGCAACCTCCAGATCCCTTACAAGCACCATTCCACTGTAAAAAACGGTAACCGACTGCGGCTACGGCATTCAGAACTACATTAGTATTTTCATCAATTTCTGTATTGCAATTTAGTTGGCAATCGACCATATTATTCGTATCAGAAACACTACCACTACCACTGACCTCAAGAAAAAGCGTTTTTTGTACAATCGGAGTTTCATCATCACCTTCTTCATCTTCCGCATTACAGGCAAGTAGAAATACTGCAAGCATACTCACTACAGCGCCCTGCTTTACAAAACCAACAAAGATATTTAGAAAATTGATAATTCTTAAACTTGTCATTAAATTGAAATTTATTTCATTTGATTGAATAATTGCCATAACTGCAAAACACCATCAGTTTATTTCCCTAAGATAACTCTATTATCGGCCATTTTTGAAAACACATTATGGTAATGATTCTCAAAACGCCATCTATATCCAATCGCTGTGAACAACCGCACATAAATTATACTATTTTTCTTTGTTACTAGCATTAATTGATAAATCTCAAATAACCGCTAAAATTCACATAAATAATACAGTCATAGCATATTACGATTTAACTTCCTCTATGGTATTCTCTTGCACTAGCAAAAGGAGAGAGTACACAACCATGGGAATCAGAATTATCAAGCATCTAATCAAAATTAAACAGAGAACAAAATCTCTAAAAACCTATAGAAACATGAGCTTAATTTGTATTGTTATGTTGGTTTTATCTGGTTGTATTACTAACCCCAATAAACCGGATGACAAAACATCGATCCAAGTACCTATTTCGAATTCGAAAGCAGACAAAAACGATAATATAAACAAAGAAGACACTAAAAATAGCACAAATCTCGAAAATACACAGCAAAGCTTGCTTTTGGACATGTACCAAGGATTTACAGATTCATTTAAAATTAGCCAGTACAAAAACAAATCAGAAGCCTTTCCATTAAAAGAAATTGGAACAAATGCTTCAGGAATAACCTGGGACCCTTACAGAAAGGAATACTTTGTTATCCAAAATAATACAGGCATTCTTTATCGTTACGACAAGAATTTTAACTTTTTAGGCAAAATCAAAAAAGTCGGTCATATAAATAATGATACCGAAGGTGTCAGTTTTATTGATGGACTCTCGTTAATGGTTGTAACAGAAGCTAACTTTGCTCATAGAGTTAAAATGGATGATGACACAATCAGTGATGGTTATTTTTATGGTGAAAGTAATATCCAGCTTTCAGGAAGACCTGAAAAGAAAAACAAAGGATTTGAAGCCGTCGCCTATAGATTGAGCGATAAAAACAGGAATTCTAGAGTGTATGCAGGTCAAGAAGGCTCTGGACGATATCCAGAAGCTAAAATGAGAGTCGTATACTATAATGCTAACACTTCAAGTGGTACTTACTCTTTATCAAATGGCGTTGTAAAAATTGTAGAACCTTTTGATGCGGAAAAAGCTTTTACTGGTGTAATAACCGACTTAGCAGGCATGGTATTTGACCCGACAGGAAAAAGTCTTGTTATTGTCAGTCAAGAAACAAGAAAAGCGATTCAAGTTAACCCAGACACTGGCAAAGTAATCTCGCAGTTAAAGCTATCTGGCGCACCAGCTTACGAAGGTGTTACTTTTGGTCCAAATGGCGAACTAGTATTTATAAGTGAACGAAACTTGGTTCAAATTTATACGCGTTAAATTAAAGAACATTTTTATTCAGTATTAAACAATAAAAATAAAATTAGGGAATTATTCCATGAAAAATGAAAGTATCGTTTTTTTCTCCTCAGATGATTGGGGATGGAAAACTAGCAAATACCAACTTTCAACAAGATTTGCAAAAGATAATAAAGTTTTATTTGTTTCCTCAATTGGCTTTAGAGCACCGACAGCCTCTTCTGATGACTTAAAAAGAATATGGAAAAAACTCGCTGGTTTTTTTAAAGGTATAAAAAAAGTAGACGACAATCTTTATGTTTTAACACCACTCGTAGTACCTTTTAGCTGGTTCCCATTTAGGCATGTTCTTAACAAGTTGATTTTAAAAACACAAGTTGGATGGGCTAAGTGGAAATTAGGAATGAAACTACCTTACATGTTTGTATTTTCGGAAAACTGGCATGATTATGTGATTAACATGAAACGTAAAAAATTAATTTATTATACCGTTGATGAGCAAGCAAGTTTTAGCGGTTTAGATGGTCAACGTTTTATAGAAATGGACAAGAAGCTGAATAAAACGGCGGATATTATATTTTGTTCAGCGCGAACGCTCTACGACAAAAATATAAAAACAAATGAAAATACACATTATATGCCACATGGGGTTAGTTACTCTTTATTCTCTAGTACGTTAAATGAATCAACTCAAATAGCTGAAGATATTAAAGACATTCCGCATCCGTTATTTCTATTCTTTGGGCATATTTCTCATGACTGGGTTGATAAAGACTTAGTGAAATTCTTAGCTAAAGAAAAACCAAAATGGTCTTGGGTATATGTTGGGCGTTATTCAATGGATGAAAATGAATTTAGCGAATACCAAAATATTCATTTACTAGGTGAAAAAGAGTTCAATGAATTACCTGGCTATTGCAAAGGTGCAGACTTTGGAACCATCCCTTTTGTTTATTCAAAGTTAACTAACAATTGCAACCCATTAAAACTACCTGAGTATTTTTCAGCAGGTTTACCCGTAATTTCGACTAACATTCCTGAAGTAGAAAGAGCTTATGGTGATGAATGTTACATTGGAAAAGATAATCAAGGATTCTTGGATGGCTGTGAAAAAGCACTTGCAGAAAATAATCTAGAAAAAAACATTCAACGCTCAAAACTAATGGCAGCCAATAGCTGGGAAGAGCGAATCAATAACATTTATAAAATCATACAAAAAGACTAAGTAAAAATATAGAAGGAAGTAACGTATGTGTGGTATCGCTGGAATATATAATTATAAAACTGGTCAGACTGTTAGTTCTTATTCAATTGTGTCTATGTGTGATGTTATCACCTACCGAGGCCCTGACGGATTCGGTTATCATTATGATGGTTCACTAGGTTTAGGGCATCGACGACTAACGATCATTGATACACATGAACGTTCTAATCAACCAATGCTTAGTGATGATAACAAAACAAGTATTTGTTTTAATGGTGAGATCTATAATTACATTGAATTAAAGGAAACACTAAAAGAATCAGGTGTGAACTTTAAAACAACATCCGATACTGAAGTTTTACTGGAGTTATATAGGAACTCTGGAATTGATTTTTTAAATCAATTGAACGGTATGTTTGCATTTTGCATTTTTGACAAGAAAAAAAATGAGTTTTTATTGGCACGTGATCATACTGGAATCAAACCACTGTTTTATACATTTACAAATGATGGAATAGCATTTGGTTCGGAAATTAAATCACTTTTACAAATTGACGGTGTAAAAAAAGAAGTCAATAAAAGTTTAATCGATAGCTATATGAGCGTTGGTTATAGTCCAACAAATAACACTTTATTCAAAAACATATACAAACTTGAACCTGGTCATTACATGACGATTAAAAATCGTGAAGTAGAGATTAAACAGTATTGGAATATTCAATATGATAAATCAAATGATAAAGGCGAAGCTTACTACATAAAAGAAACTCAAAATCTTTTTGAAGATGCCATTAGTAAGCAATTGCGTAGTGACGTTCCGTTAGGTGTATTCCTAAGTGGTGGAATTGATTCGTCCGCAGTCGTATCCATGATGCACAAACAGGGTGTTAAAGACATTAAAACATTCTCAGTTGCATGGGATTATGGTGACCAATTTAATGAAACAAAATATGCAAGAGCCGTCGCCAAGCAATTCAATACAGACCATACAGAATACTTTATGTCGGCAGAAGATTTCAAAAACTTCCTGCCAGATTATATTAGACATATGGATGAACCAGTAACAGAAGCCGCAGCGATATCGCTTTATTACCTTGCTAAGAAAACCAAAGAGAAAGTCACCGTAGTTTTATCTGGCGAAGGTGCTGATGAAGTGTTTGGTGGTTATCCCATTTATAAGTATATGCATGTGGTTGAGCAATATAAAAAGATCCCAAACTTTATTCGAAAACCTATCCTTAATCCAATTTTAAGAATGCTAGGTACCAAGTGGGCTAAGTATGCGGATTTAAGCGAAATGCCAATAGAGCAAAGTTACTCTGGGGTTTCTTTTTATGAAAACTCACAAAAAAACAGGCTCTATAGCAAAAAATTTGCTGAATATGTAAAAAATAATAACAACCAATCAAAATTAAAACAGTATTATGATTATACAAAAAATGATGATCTACAAACCAAAATGCAATATTTAGATCTTAAAACTTGGTTGGTTGATGATTTATTAATAAAAGCCGATAGGATGAGCATGGCAGCGTCACTCGAGCTGCGTGTCCCTTTTTTAGATCATCGTTTTATTGAATTCTCTGCAACCATGCCAAGTAAATATCGATTTAAAAGTTATGAGAACAAGTACATTCTCAAAAAAGCAATGGAACCTTATTTAACTGAAGAAATTCTTTATCGTAAAAAATTAGGATTTCCAACACCTCTTTCTATCATGTTTAAAGGTGAGTTATTTGATTTTGTTAAAAATATAATTGACAGTGAACAGGCATATGACCGAGGTTATTTTGATACCAATGAAGTTCAAAAAATTCTTGAGGAGCATAAAAATGAGACTGAAGATCATCATCGTGTTTTGTGGCAGTTGTTAGTATTAGAACTTTGGCACAGAGAGTACATTGATTAATTAACTGATTGATTCAATTCTTTAATTAAAACTCTTAATTAAAAGGGTCTATTTCTTAACCAGCCACCTAAGATGCTGCCTATAGAAAATAGGTGCGGATAGTTAGTTGGCATTAATTTGGCAACTTGAACATATTTTTCGTTTAAATAACGTAAATCTCAGTTATAGACGAGAGAATCAATATTGTAGAACTTTTGAGTCAACAAAATAGATGTTATTTCTACTTTTTAGTAAGTTGGGCACCCCTGGTGGTGAAATTTGGTGTTTTATTAGAGGTATTCCTTAAAATCAACTGGTCGATTAAAAGCATTAATCATCTTTGGAATACTACTAAGTGGGCTTATTTTCTTAACACCCCCACGTTCAATAGCCACTGCAGGCATACCAAAAATAACACAACTTTCTTCATCTTGCGCTACCGTAAAAGCACCATAGTCAAACATTTCTTTCATACCATTAGCGCCATCATCACCCATACCCGTCATGATAATCCCTAGGGTTTGTTTGGCAGCTGACTGCGCTACAGAACGAAACAATACATCAACAGAAGGCCTATGACGACTCACCAAAGGACCCTCTTTTATTAACACATGTAGTTTTCCAGCTCGATTATCTATCATCATATGCTTACCACCCGGAGCGATGAGTACTTTACCCATTTCAACCATGTCACCATCTTCGGCTTCTTTTACGTACACCTGTGCAACCGAGTTTAACCGAGATGAAAAAGCAGCTGTAAATGCTGCGGGCATGTGCTGAACGACAACAACGCCAGGAGAATCCTTTTTCAAAGAAGATATCACATACTCAAGCGCAATAGTGCCCCCGGTAGAAGCGCCTATAGCAACAAGTTTGTTAGACGGTTGCGAGTTAACTTTGGATAACTTGGGAAGGATGACATCTGCAGTCTGCTTTCTTTGACCGTTTAATATTGTCAATGTCTTTTTAGGTCGAATGCTTAGATTGCGAACTTTAGCTTTAGCTGCCACCCTTATGGCAGCTATAATTAACTTGCTTTGTGCACCTAATTCTTTTTTCAGATTTGACGTAGGTTTGCCTACAATTTCAACAGCGCCCAGTCGAAGTGCTTTTATACTGCTAGCCGAAGATTTTTGAGTCAGTGTAGAACACATAACGACCGGATAAGGATCCTCCGTCATCAGCTTTTTCAAAAACGTCAAACCATCCATTCTAGGCATTTCTATGTCTAGTGTTATAACGTCTGGCTTAATTGTTTCCAATTTTTTCAGTGCAAAAACTGGATCCTGAGCGGTAGCGATAACTTTCATCCCAGCGGTGTCGTTGATAATGCTACTCAGAACTTGACGAACGAGTGCCGAGTCATCGATAATCAGAACTGTAATTTCACTCATTTATCTAATCCTAATTTATTCCGCTTTGTGAACACATAGATCTTTCATCAGGGTTATCAGATTTGTATTTAACCCATACATCACCGGTAGTGATATCCATCACAATTCGCCTATGACCTTGTTCTCCAACATGTACAACTGTGATTGCTGCCCCTCTATTCATTATTAGTTGCATTGCTTTATCCGCATTTTTTTCCCCTATTAAAGCATCCTTAGAGACTTTAGTTCCTTTGAACATATTAGCCCCACCAAATATTTTAGCTTGATATTCTTTATAATTCGTTTGGTGCAATTTAAGGGCTCGATCAAACATTTTCATCGCTTCTTCCCCATACCGCCCATCGAGTTCTTCCGACTTAGACTCTCCACTTGGCCTGAATGGCAATACAAAGTGACACATGCCACCAATACGCAATACAGGATGCCATAGACAGATAGCAATACATGAACCCAAGACAGTGTGGACATGCGTACCTGGTTCACCAAAAACGAAATCACCCGGATGAAGAAAAACTTTTCTGACACCTTGTTCCATTGTTTTATTCCCTAATCTTTAACATATATATAAATGGCTTTTTACCTTTTCTGGTACGTCGTTGGTCCAATTAAATCAATAGGTAAATCCATAGATTTAAGTGACTCAGAATGTCCGATAAATAACAAACCTTTAGGTCGCAACTTTGAGATCAAACTCCGAATGATTTTTTCCTTAGTTTTAGCATCAAAATAAATCAGTACATTACGTAAAAATATGACATCAAACAGACCGACCTCAGGTAAGGGTTTGGTTAAATTAATTTCTGAAAAACTAGTTTTACTTTGTAGTTTCTTATCAATCAATAAAAAACCTTCGTACTCCCCCTCTCCTTTCAAGCAGTACTTCCGAAGAAATTGTTGAGGTATTGCATCGATACGAAGGCATTGATAAAGTGCCAATTTTGCCTTTTCAATAACTACGCTGTTGATATCTGAACCAAAAATTTCCCACTTGCCTCTGCTACCAAAAAAGTCGTCCAACACCATAGCAATACTATAAGCTTCTTCACCACTTGAACTAGCAGCACTCCATAACCGAAACATACGGTCATGGGGATGATTTTCTAATACCCATTTTTTGAGTGCTACAAAATGTTCCGACTCTCGGAAAAAATACGTTTCGTTGGTTGTTAATAAATCAACAGCCATCTTACGCTCTATGCCTTTATTATTTAATAATAAATCTGCATATTGATCGTAACTGTCCAGCTCATAGTGACGTAAACGCTTAGTCAAACGAGAACTCACTAACATCTGCTTAGAGCCTCCTAAATCTATACCAGCCTCAGTATAAATGAACTCCCTGATTGCTTGATAAGCTTGCAAAGATATTTCTGGCTGCTTAAATTGTATTGCAGCCATATTATTCAATCGGTGTTGGATTAAGTTCATCGACGATATTAGTTACGCTAGATAACTCGTTAATCGACAGTACATTATTGACATCCAGTAAAATCATCAATTTATCATCTATTTTACCCATTCCCTGAATAAAATCGGTGCGTATTTTTGCACCGAATGTTGGTGCTGCTGCTATATCAGAAGAGGCTAGTTCGATGACTTCATTAACGATATCAACCACCATGCCCACTTCAACACCTTCACCTTTGACATCTTTGATATCGATAATAATGATACTAGTACGTTTTCCAATCTCCTTAGATTCATGCTCAAAACGCCGAGCAAGATTGACCACTGGCACAACGTTACCCCGTAGGTTAATCACACCAGATATAAATTCTGGCATCAGTGGCACTACAGTTAAATTGTCATACTCTATAATTTCACGTATATGCAGGATCCCAACGCCATACGTTTCATCGTTGAGAACAAAAGTGAGGAATTGCTGAACATCTTCCACACTGTTGTTTTCATTTGATATTGCCTTACTTTCTGACTGTGACATAACACTTTCCTCAAAATCGTTTGAATTGTTTTACGTCAATGGCAGCCGCTTTATCAACAGTTTGAAGATTATCGGCAGAATGATGCTTTTTAGAAACGCTAACAGATGAAGATGCCGCGCCAGAAGCAGCTTTAGACGCCACATTAGAAACATTACTTTGCAATTTGAAAAAGCTAATCATTTCAATCAGTGATTGTGACTGGCCGCGCATTTCTTCGGCTGTTGCTGCAAGTTCTTCAGAGCCAGCGGCATTTTGTTGTGTCACCTGATCAAGTTGTTGCATGGCGCTAGTAATCTGGCCAACACCACTTGCCTGTTCTTCTGAAGCGGCAGTGATCTCCTGAACTAGTTCGGCCGTACGTGCAATATCGGGAACCATTTTTTCCAGTAAACCACCCGCTTCCTCGGCAACCTTAACACTGTCTCCCGTCAGTTGGCTAATTTCAGAGGCCGCTACTTGGCTTCGCTCAGCAAGCTTACGTACTTCAGCGGCAACTACCGCAAATCCTTTACCGTGTTCACCGGCACGCGCCGCTTCTATTGCAGCGTTAAGGGCTAACATATTGGTCTGATAGGCTATATCTTCAATAATGGTGATTTTACCAGCGATATCTTTCATAGCTTGAACGGTTGCAGAAACAGACTTCCCACCCTCTTTGGCAGAATTTGAAGACTCTGTTGCAATACCATCGGTCACTCGAGCATTTTCACTATTTTGATTAATCGAAGAACCCATTTCTTCAACCGATGCACTGGTTTGCTCAACGCTGGCGGCCTGTTCACTTGCGCCTTGGCTCAGACTTTGCGCGGTTCCACTGACCTGCTGTGACGCTGCCGACAACGCAACGGAACTGACATTAACCTCAGTGATAACCGAGACCAACTTATTACGCATTGTAATCATAGCGGCTAGTACACCCACCACTTTACCCTTGCCATGTTCTAGCTCAGACTCTAGATCGCCAGAAGCAATCTTTTCAGCGATTTCAAGAATAACCGGTGGTTCCGCACCAAGTTGGCTCATAATTCCACGAATTATCCATGTAGCAGTACCAAAGCCAACCAGCAAACCTATCCCTAATATGGTTAATAATAGATTACGCCCCGCCACATAGTTCGCGGTGCTGGCCAACTTATCCTCCGCAAGTCCTTTTTCGTTAGAAGCGACGATCGATGCAATTAAGTCTATGGCTTTCTGGGACAAAATACGTCCCTCGCCATTAGACAGTCGAAATGCCTTACTATTACCATTTTCAAAGCTGGTTTTAACTATAGCAGAGTTGACGTCAACAAAATTGTCCCAGGCGGTGTTAAACTTATCGAGATCAGAAATACTTTCAGCCGTGGAAGTCTTACGCAATGTCATGAGTCGGGTAGATAGATTTTGCTTTGTAACTTCCATTGCCTTGACATAAATATCCATGTCAGCTTCGGTGGTCTCGATAATCAAACTTTTCTGATCTCGGCCAACGGTCAGCATGTCTTGAATGATACGCGCAGCCAATAGCGTGCGATTAGCGGCATTAGTAGCCTCTAAACTGGCCTCGGAGTTAACTTCGTCATTTTTTTCAACAATCACCGTCATCATCCTATCGGCCTGATCGGTCAAATCACGTCCCTCACTACCGGCTAATGCTACAGCTTTAACATTTTCATTATTACGGGCGTAATCTCTAATAGCGTCGTTAACTTTAAGATATTTATCCCAAACTTCAGTAAACTCGTCAAGCTTAGCCTTGCCATCTGGGCCTACAAGCTCACGTAACTCCGCACGTTTTACCAACATAACTTTACGTGTTGATGCAGTGATATCCGCATAGTAATCCATGTCTTTATTTGACTTGGCGAGAATGATGTTTTTTTCAGCTCGGGAAATTTCCAGCATATCCTGTTTAATCTGTGCTGCTAACAAGAGCCGGCTAGCGGCATTGTCGGCCTTCATGTTTGCTTGTTCAGATCCCTCATCATTACGATCAGCAACAGACTTCATTGCTATTTCCGCTTTTATAAAAGCTTTACTGCCCTCATTTTCTGACATAGCTTGCGCAACACGGTTCGAGTTCAAGGCAGCAAACGTTCTAATCTGTTTATTAACTTCCAAATACTCATCCCAAGTGTTGTCAAACTGGTCAAGGTCTGACTTTTCATCAGCACTTACAAGGAGTTTTAACTTCGTTAAAAGTTCATCCATGTTTGAGCGTCTAATCCTAAGGCGGACTTCAATTGCTTCCATATCTTCCACAGTACGTGCAAGGATAATACTTTTCTCAGCTCGTGAGATAGCAATGGCATCTTGGTTGATGCGGGCGCCTAACTTAATTTTTTCCGCGGACACATCTGCCATAATGTCAATGCGGTCATTCATGCCCGCCAATTTATCGAGTGATGTTACCGCCATAAAGATCATTAAAACGATCAATACTCCAAAGCCTCCAATCAAACGTCCCTTCATTGTAAGTTTCATATCTTGCTCCTCTCTTTAAAAGAATTATTAAAATTTGCTTTGACAGCAAAATTTGCTTGTATTGCCTTTTTAAACGCTTGTATGGCAATGGTCATCTGCCCAAAGCCACTTGCCTGTAACTCGGAATATGAGAAAATATTCCGTACTAAATTATCTAGCTTTATGATGCTCATCTTGTTCTTCCTTTAATATTGATTAATATTCATCTAATTTTTGTTTGCTTTAA
>JBLIBL010000026.1:0-42086 GCA_047633355.1 Polaribacter sp. | reverse complement strand
AAAATGCATGCAAGGTAAGGGGATTATTAATTCAATTTCGTTAAAAGAAGGTGAGGACGCTTTTATAGAAAAGGCGAATTTGGCTAAACGTTATGGGGCCGCAATTATCGTTATGGCTTTTGATGAAAAAGGGCAGGCCGACACTTATCAACGTAAAATAACTATCTGCGAAAGAGCTTATCGGGTATTGATTGATAAAGTTGGCTTCACTCCAGAAGATATTATATTCGACCCAAATATTTTTGCCATCGCAACGGGGATTGAAGAACACAATAATTATGCGGTCGATTTTATTCAGGCGACTAAGTGGATAAAGCGTAATCTTCCTGGCGCATTAGTTTCTGGCGGCGTTTCAAATGTCTCTTTTTCATTCCGAGGTAACAACCCTGTTCGTGAAGCGATTCACGCAGTATTTTTATACTATGCGATTCAAGCTGGAATGGATATGGGTATTGTGAATGCCGGACAACTTGAAATTTATAGCGAGATAGATGTTAAATTGAAAGAAGCTGTTGAAGATGTCGTTTTAAATCGTAAACCAAAAAATGGTGAAAATACGACCGAAAATTTGGTTACAGTAGCTGAAGAGTATTTGTCTATAGGTGGCGACAATAAAAAATCTGATGAGCAGAAGCTTAAATGGAGGGAGTCCTCAGTTGAGGAAAGAATTACCTATGCAATGGTTAAAGGTATCACTGATCATATTGTTGACGATGCGGAGGAAGCGAGACAGAAATTCGATAGACCGTTACATGTTATTGAAGGTCCATTGATGGACGGTATGAATAAAGTGGGTGATTTATTTGGAGCTGGTAAGATGTTTTTACCACAAGTCGTTAAATCTGCACGAGTCATGAAAAAAGCGGTAGCACACCTAGAACCTTTTATGGAGAAAGAAAAGAAAGAGTTGGGTTTAGAACATCTCTCGAAAGGGAAAATATTGCTCGCGACAGTGAAAGGCGACGTACATGATATTGGAAAAAACATTGTCGGTGTTGTATTACAGTGCAATGGTTACCAAGTGATTGATTTAGGTGTGATGGTAAATAATGAATTGATTATCGATACAGCGATAAAGGAGGAATGTGACTTGATTGGACTTTCCGGCTTAATTACACCATCGTTAGATGAAATGGTTTTAGTTGCGCAGGAAATGCAAAGAAGAAATGTCCGTGTCCCTTTATTAATTGGCGGAGCGACTACATCGAAACTTCATACCGCTATAAAAATTGAACCAAAATATAAACATGCAGTTATTTATGTATCGGACGCTTCTAGAATTATTTATGCTGCTCAAAGTTTATTGTCTTCAAAGTTAAAAGGAAATTACACTAAAGACATAGAAAATGAATATGAGTCTATTCGAATCAAACGAGAAGCGAGGCAAATCGAAAGTAAACTGACGAGTTTGAGCAAAGCAAGAGATTATGCTGCTCCAATTGATTGGGCGAAATATCAAATTAAAACGCCAAGCTTTTTGGGAGAAAAAACCTATAATGACTTTCCATTGAGCGAGCTGGTTGAGAGAATCGATTGGACACCTTTTTTTAAAAGTTGGCAACTTGCAGGTAAGTACCCAAGAATTTTAGATGACAAAGTCGTCGGGGAAGAGGCGAAGATTTTATTTGCTGATGCTAAAATAATGCTAGAAAAAATTGTTAATGAGAAATTGTTAACTGCAAAAGCCGTGTTAGGCTTTTATCCAGCATGTAATGTTGGTGATGACGTGGAAGTTTATTCGAAATGCGACGACACAGAAAAACTGAAAACAAAGTTATACTTTTTAAGGCAGCAAAAACAAACTAGAGAAGGAAAAAGTAATTACAGCCTTTCGGATTTTGTCGCACCTAAATCTAAAGGAAAAGTTGATTATGTTGGTTGTTTTGCCGTAACTGCGGGCGTTGGGATTAATAAACTTGTTGAAGGGTTTGAAAAGGACAATGATGATTACTCTAGCATAATGGTCAAAGCATTAGCGGATCGGCTCGCAGAAGCATTTGCAGAAAAACTACACGAGATAGTCAGGAAAGAGTTATGGGGTTATGATTCAGGAGAGTCGCTATCAAATGAAGATATTATATCTGAAAAATATCAGGGTATTCGTCCTGCACCGGGCTACCCTGCTTGCCCCGATCATACTGAAAAAGAAACCCTTTGGCAGCTATTAAAGCCAGATGAAAAAATTGGATTAAAATTAACGGAAAGTTTTGCAATGTATCCCACCGCAGCAGTTTCAGGCTGGTATTTTTCTCATCCTGAGTCTCGTTATTTTGGTGTTGGAAAAATCACTAAAGAGCAGGTTGTTGATTACGCAGGTAGAAAAGGCTGGAGTATAGAGAAGGCTGAGAAATGGTTAGCGCCTAATTTGGCTTATGATAACTAGTTATTAGAGGTAGTTATGAGGGATAGTTATGGAAACTAACGTTTTTAGAGGAATCGTTTCGGTACTCTATTTATTGATCCTGACATCATGTAGCGCTATTCCATTAACCAGCATGTTAAAAGTAGCTACCATGAATTCTGATGATATTTCAGCTATTCAACCTTCTGAAATTCGAGTTCGATTGTCTGTTTCTGAGCCCGTTAACCTTAAGACAAAAGACGTGCGTTTAGTGTTGTCTTTCGAACATAACGATAACACTAAATCGGAGTTTCAATATTTACTTAAATACATTAAACAAAATAAAGTGAGTTCAATATCATCTATTTTTGGCAGTGAGCCGGCAAAATCTGTTTATCACTTCAAATTCTCCAGAAAGTCCGAATTGGAGTTCAATCGATATCAAAAATCCTTTCTAGCGAAAGGAAAGCCAAAACGTTACCATTGGACGGTTTATTATCATTTTAAAACCAGACCGCAAAAAGGTGAGAAGGCAGAAATTGATATGGAATTAAAATTAGCGAATGATCAAGAATATTTTTATTTACTCAAAAGTGCTACTATCGACTGAATATAATCAATCAAGGAAAACCGTCGGTGATGCGTTCAATAACCAGAAGTAATTTGTATTGCAAATTTATGAGTGTTATCAAAATAATATTACTGGTTAATCTTTTTCCATTAATGGTTAATGCTGGAACTACTAACGCAGAAAAGACTAAAATAGGTCAGTCTATGAGTAACACTGAAAGTACACTTAATAAAACTCTGCTGACACAAATAAAAATCGTCGTACAAAAATTAAATAAATCACCCATCAGTCATTTTGAAATTGTTAAGGTTGAAAATAAAGAATGGACTAATTCTGCGTTGGGTTGTCCTAAAGTGGGAATGCAGTACGTGCAAGTGATCACGCCCGGTTATTTAGTTGAGGTGAAAGCCGACGGCATTACACATGAAGTTCATACAAGCTATTCACATGCGGTTGTGTGTGGGCCGAGCAAGGTAGATAACTTAAGTTATCGAAGCGATAAAAAACCAAAATTAGAAGAAAGTACATTAAATCGTGTTAAAGCGATCCAACTTTCTCGCGCAATGTTATTAAAAACTAAAGAAATAGAAGCAAAAAATATTAGGTTAAAATCTGTTAGTGATTCATCCATTAATGATTTTAGTGCTCAATGCAATGCTAGATATCTTGGAAATGAAAAAGGCTACAAAGTTGTTTTATCCTATGAAAAGTTAGTTGTTACCTTTTTTAGTGATGGAAAAGATGTTGTTAAGTGTAAAAGTCATATGGCAATTTAGAAAAAGACTGATTTCGACAAAATGCGTGAATTCAGGAAATATTGAAGAAAAGCTTTTAATAATTCAGATTTGAGTGAGCTGGAGAAGGGGGAAATTGTTGAACAGCAGCATTTTTAATAATTAAGTCTTCAGCTTTTTCTATACAACGCCCACAACCATTGCCCACGCCAAGAGATTTTGTAATTTCATCAATCGAATGACAGTCTTTAGCTTGAGCATCTAATATTTGCTTGTCAGTTATTGCGTTACAGATGCATATATACATTTTGAGAACTCTACTACTTTTACGCATAATATTAAGTAAGATTTACTTAATAACTTCAACCCTAGATTGATTATAAGAACGATTCTCATTAAGATCAAGGTTGCTCTGAGATATATTACTTTTTTTTATTATTATCGCATAATTAATACTTATGTTTAATGAGAATCATTCGCGTAACTAATTGATAAAAAAGGGAAATGTTGTAGATGATTAAATGCGAAACATGTATAGTGAATATTAACGAAAATTTTGGATTCTCATAATGAAACTCGACCCAAAAGTGAACCAGCAGCTAAATAGTGTTCTCAAGTCATTGTTAACTGGAATAAATCAGTATTTTTTACATTCTAGAATGTATGAAAACTGGGGATTTGACACGCTTAAATCTAAGAACTATAGCTATTCAATTTTGTTAATGAAAGAGTCTGATAAGTTGATCAAGCGTATTCTATTTTTGCAAGGTTTGCCTAATTTGCAAGATTTAGGATGTTTGACGATTGGAACTGATGTTGAGGAGTCCTTAAAAGGTAATATGACGTTCGAAGCAGAATTACGTCAAAGCTTGATTGCCGCTATAGAAATATGTGAGTCACTAAAAGATTATATCAGTAGAGATTGTTTAACTGAAATATTAGAAGAATCCGAAGAGCAAATTGATTGGTTAGAAATACAGGCTCACTTATTAGGTAAAATGGGCCCAGAGAACTATTTGCAATCAGTGTTGTAATTTAAGAGTGTAAAATTTAGGTCATTTGTTTTCATAATATAAATTAAATTGAAATTTTTTGAGGTAATTAGAAATGAAAGGTAATCAAAAGGTAATTGAGCAGTTACAGCACTTATTGGAGTCAGAACTAACGGCTTTTGATCAATATTTTATTCATGCTCGAATGTATGCAGATTGGGGATTAACTAAACTAGATGTACGGATTTCTCATGAAGCAGATGAAGAAAAACTTCATGCGCAAATGTTAATTGACCGAATTTTGTTTTTAGAATCAACACCTGACTTGTCAAAGCGCAGCCCATTAAATGTCGGAATCGACGTATTAAGCATGTTAAAAAATGATTTGGATTATGAATATGCTGTAGCTGATAAATTACGTGTGGCGATTGCTGTTTGTGAGCAAGAAAGCGATTTTCAAACTCGTCAGATCCTTTTGAAGTTATTGGAAGATACTGAAGAAGATCATATGTATTGGCTAGAGCAACAAGTTGGTTTAATTTCTAAAATTGGATCTGAAAACTATATTCAAAGCCAAATGTAATAAATAATATAACATTCGAAATATAATAAAAATAACTAAGTGGGATTTTATGCCTGATAATGCTGAAATAACAAACAATGAATCCCACTTAATAGAACCGAAAGAAAAATTACTCTTAGAACCACTTAGTCAAACTAAATTTTGGGTAAGAATTTTTTCAGTGATGTGTTTTATCAGTGGTGCTCTTATGGTAATTGCTGTGTTAGGGATGATGATGTTCGGTGGCAATATACCAGCATCAGACACCGGACTGCCCAGCGGGGTAATGACGGGGATGTCCATATTTTATCTGCTATTATCAGTCATTTATTTTACACCGAGTTATTATCTATATAAATATGCTAACGCTATAAAATTAGCTGAAGATGATTGCTCTATTGATAACTTAAGCTCGGCATTGGCTTATCAAAAATCTTTCTGGAAGTTCGCCGGAATCGTCATGGTGATTATGATTGGAATAGCTATTACCGGAATTGTTGCAGCAATACTTCTGCCTATGATGTTCGGGTAAACCATTTCAAGTCGTTTACATATCTCCATGTAAAGTTTGAAGGATCGAAATAGCTGCTAAGCCTGCTGTTTCGGTTCTTAATACACGAGGTCCCATTTTTACACCGTTAACACCTTTATTTTTTAATTGTTTAATATCCTTCTCGGAAAATCCTCCTTCTGGACCAATTACTATGTTGATAACTTCGCTGTAAGGTTGTTCACTAATTTTTATTATTGCGGTTGGTTCTAAATAAACTGTAACCTTTGAATCAAATAATGTTTCAATTAACTGCTCTGGATTATTGATTTTCGGAATGATTGCGCGTCCTGACTGTTCACATGCACTAATCACTGTTTTATTCCAATGAGATAACTTTTTATCTAACCTTTTGCCATCAAGTTTTACGTTACACCTCTCTGTAAATATTGGTGTGATTTTATTAACGCCCAGTTCTATAGCTTTTTTAATTATGAAGTCCATCTTGTCTCCTCTTGCAATACTTTGAAATAAATGAATTTTAAATTTGGATTCATTATCGACAAAAGATTGTTTTGATATATCGACTAAACACTGCTTTTTAGTTATTCGATTGATAGTTGCTTCATAATCAAAACCATCACCATTAAAAATAGTTAAGTGGTCACCGATTTTATAGCGTAAAACCTGCGCACAATGATGGGCGGCTTCAATAGGTAATTCTATTGAAGTGTTGATGATTAATTCGATAGGTGCATAGAATCGGTGTGAGCGCATATGGTATTACCTAAATCCCTCGATTATTGATCTTTGCAATGTGCTAGGAAGTGAAGTCAGTATCGAGAACTTTAAAAATAGAGGGATAAAGAAAATTAGACATTCCGTAAAGGAACAATAAAATATCCCCCTTTTGCAAAGAGGGATAAATAGAGATTTAATAACGATATTGATCTGGCTTGTAAGGACCATCAACCGAAACACCAATATAGTCTGCTTGAGCTTGGGTTAAAACTGTTAATTTTGCGCCAATTTTTTCTAGGTGCAACCTAGCCACTTTTTCATCTAAATACTTCGGTAAAACATAAACTTCGTTTTGATAATTATCACCATTAACCCAAAGTTCAATTTGAGCAAGGGTTTGGTTAGTGAATGAATTTGACATAACAAAACTTGGATGACCTGTAGCACAGCCAAGGTTAACTAAACGACCTTCTGCAAGCATAATGATTTTATTTCCGTTAGGTAAAATTATATGATCAACTTGTGGTTTAATATTATCCCAAGTATATTTTTGCATGGCTGCAATTTGAATTTCATTATCAAAATGACCGATGTTACAAACAATTGCTTGATCTTTCATACGTAACATTTGATCTTCGGTAATGATATCGAAGTTACCCGTTGTGGTTACAAAGATATCAACATCGTGACAAACATCGTCAGTTCTAACAACTCGATAACCTTCCATTGCCGCTTGTAGCGCGCAAATGGGATCAATTTCTGTGACCATGACTGTAGCGCCTTGTCCGCGCAAGGATTGTGCACAACCTTTACCTACATCTCCGTAACCACAAATGAGTGCTACTTTGCCTGCGATCATGACATCAGTCGCTCTTTTTATTCCATCTAATAAAGATTCGCGACAACCATATAAATTATCAAACTTAGATTTTGTTACTGAATCATTTACATTAATTGCAGAAAAGGGGAGTGTACCATCTTTTTGCATTTGATATAAACGATGTACACCAGTGGTTGTTTCTTCAGTAACGCCTTGAATATTTTCACTGCACCTCTTGTAAAGTTCAGAATTTTTTTCTAATTGAATTTTGATCGCATTATACATTTCGATCTCTTCTTCACTTTCTGGATGATCTAATACACTAATATCTTTTGATGCTTTTAATCCAAGAACAATGGCAGTTGTTGCATCGCCACCATCATCCAAAATCATATTACAGGTTTGCCCCTTGCGTTCTTCACTACCATCGTCCCAATCTAAAATTCGGTGAGTGAAATCCCAGTATTCTTTTAGTGTTTCGCCCTTGTACGCAAAAACAGGAATACCTTTTTTTACCATAGAGGCCGCGGCATGATCTTGAGTGGAATAAATATTACAGGAAACCCAACGAACTTCCGCACCTAATGCTATTAAAGTTTCCATTAAAACAGCCGTTTGAATGGTCATGTGAATAGAGCCAGCAATTCGAGCACCTTTTAAAGGTTTAGAGTCACCAAATTCTTTTCGCATCGCCATAAGCCCTGGCATTTCAGTTTCTGCAATTGAAACTTCTTTATCTCCCCAAGTTGAGAGAGTTAGATCACGAATATAAAAATCACCATCGTGGTCAAATGTGTTGTTGCTAATGTTATTACTAGACATTTTATGTCTCCATTCTAAAGTAAGAATGAGCGCCCTTTGAAAATTTTTTGACCAAATTGAGCGTGACAATTTTATTACTTTAATCAAAAAAAATGAAAAAGAGTAAAACTGCTGCAGCGCCCCTCAACCGGCTTAAAATAAATAGAATTTGTTTTGTTATATTCCTGAATCAGCTCTTAAAACATCGGCTTTATCCGTCGCTTCCCAAGTGAAATCAGCGTCTTCTCGACCGAAATGACCATATGCGGCAGTTTTTTTATAAATAGGTCGGATCAGGTTTAACATCTTAATTAATCCATACGGTGTTAAATCAAAGTGGGTATTAATTAAATCAATTAACTTATTGTCAGATATTTTTCCTGTACCAAAAGTGTTTAAACTGATGCTTGTTGGCTCCGCAACGCCAATAGCATAGGAGATCTGTATTTCGAGTCTATCGGCTAGACCTGCAGCAACGATATTTTTAGCGACATATCTTCCAGCATATGCAGCCGAACGATCAACTTTAGAAGGATCTTTTCCTGAAAAAGCACCGCCTCCGTGATGTGCCGCTCCACCGTAGGTATCAACAATAATTTTACGACCTGTTAATCCACAATCTCCGACGGGTCCGCCAATGACAAAAATTCCGGTCGGATTTATATGAAATTTTGTTCCAGAATGAATTAATTCTTTTGGCAGCACAGGATTAATAATTAACTCACGTACAGCTTCTTGTAAATCTTTTTGACTTACATCTTGATGATGTTGAGTTGACAAAACAACCGCATCTATTGCGACCGGTTTACCTTGGTCGTATCGAATAGTCACTTGGCTTTTTGCATCAGGTCTTAACCAAGGTAGTTGGTTACTTTTTCTTGCTTCGGCTTGTTTTTGAACTAATTTATGAGACCAAGTAATTGCTGCAGGCATTAAAACGTCTGTTTCATTGGTTGCGTAGCCGAACATCAAGCCTTGATCGCCTGCTCCTTGGTCTTCTTTTGTACTTCGGTCAACTCCTTGATTGATATCGGGTGATTGTTTTCCTATTGCATTTAAAACAGCACAAGTTTTACCATCAAATCCCATTTCAGAACTGGTGTAACCAATGTCGCAAATTGTTGAACGAACTATTTCTTCAAGATCAACCCAAGCAGAAGTCGTTACTTCACCTGCTATGATTGCCATACCTGTTTTAACCATTGTTTCAACAGCAACTCTGGCATGTTGGTCTTTTTCCAAAATAGCATCTAATACTGCATCAGATATTTGATCGGCTATTTTATCTGGGTGTCCTTCAGATACCGACTCTGAAGTAAATGTAGAATATTCTGCCATTGCTAAGTCCTTAACGGTTGGATTCATTCAATTGGTAAGATAACCTTTTTGCCTAAATCTAATCATTATTTAAGAAACTGATTGAATTAGTCAAAGTATAGGGGAAAATTGAAAGAGATTTAGATTTTATCAAATGAAATAATTAGATTTTCCATTGATTAACGATATGAAGTATTTGATAGGAATTGTACCGCTAAATTCTTTTTATTAACAGTTACTTGGTGATAAAAATTTGAGATATAACGATTTATTAGAATTAATCCACCATTCCTTAGAATGATGGGTTCAGTAGGTTTTAAAAATTCAAAACTAAACTATCTAGCTGCTCTAGAATTCATTGAAAAATTACGCCCAGTATCAGGAGCCATATCCCTCATGCCAAACGTATGACATTAACCTGTGGTGTGGCCTTCATTAACAGCTGCAGATAATTGGCCTGCCCACTTATCAGTAGTATCATCATCAAGATCACTTAACATCACATCAGAAGCAATGTGACAGTAGCCCCACCTAAACCATTGACATAATCTAAACTGCTGCAGCGCCACCTTGGCTGTGAGCTACTATCCCATAAAAAGAGTAGGGAGCTCCAAATTCTAATATTCTTTAAGCGAAGTCTTCATGGGTTCGATTTTGGTCATAATCCTCTAAAACGGCAGCATCAGAGAAGTTGTTTGTATACCAAACAAATCATTCAATTAATAATCAGTGAATTCCTTTGTGATTTAATATGTTTTTAATTTGGGGGCGCTGCGTCATACACTACTAAGATAAGTATCTCAAAATGAGTGTTAAACTTACAATAAAAGGCTATATAATTAAATTATATAACTACTAATTGTTAGCTATAATTTAATTAGAATACATTGACAATATTATTTTATGGAAAATACAAATTTATGGAAAATACAAATTTATGGAAAATACAAAAAAATTATTATTAGTTGAGGACAGTAAGTTAGTTCTCAAAGTCCTAAAGCTTATTATTCATAATAATGCCGAATTTGAAGCCGACTTTGCTGAAACTTATGAGAAAGCGAAATTCTTAATAGCTGATAGCCCTGAGAAATATTTTGCAGCATTGGTTGATTTAAACTTACCAGATGCGCCAAAAGGCGAAGTGGTTGATCTAGTCTTACAAAATAAGATTCCTACCATCGTATTAACTGGCAGTTATAGCGAAAAGAAGAAAGATGAATTGATAAGTAAAGGTGTTGTCGATTATGTCATTAAAGAAACGCGTTACTCATATGAGTCGGCGATCAAAATAATTTCTAGGTTGAATAAAAATCACAATATTAAAGTAATGATCGTGGATGACTCAAGTGTTGCGAGAAAACAATGCTCTCGTCTTTTACAAAAATACCTATTTCATGTTGTGGAAGCTGATGGTGCAAAACAAGCAATCCATCATTTAGTCAACAATCCTGATATCAAATTAGTTATTACTGATTATAATATGCCAGACACTGATGGATTTGAATTAGTTAAATTGATTAGAAGCAAATATGATAAGCAAGATCTAACCATTATTGGCTTGTCTGGAAATGGCGATACTAAGCTTTCGTCAAAGTTTATAAAAAATGGCGCAAATGATTTTTTAAAAAAACCATTTGTTCAAGAAGAGTTCTACTGTCGTATTATGCATAATATTGAAACGTTAGAATCTATTGATAAAATTAGAGATGCCGCTAACCGAGATTATTTGACCCATCTATTTAATAGGCAATATTTTTGCCATATTGTTAGTCATGAAATAGAGTTGGCGCAAGTTAATTCAATACCTTTTTGTGTTTCAATTATCGAAATTGATAACTTTGACGAATTTAATAATGTTTACAATAACTATGGCGATAATGTGGCTTTTGGATTTTCGAAGTCATTTTCTTTGGAATTTGATGAGTATTTAACCGGAAGATTAAATGGTACACAGTTTGTTGTTTTCTTACATAATAAAAATGAAAAAGAAGCATTTGAGATCCTTGATAAATTTAGAGACAAGGTGAAAAATATTAGCATTTATTTGGATGATAATGAAAGCAGTAGTATATCGATTAGTGTAAGTATTAGTTCAAACAGTAAATTTAAAGTTGAAGAAGAATGGTCTTTAAATCCACTGTTAGAAAAATGTGATCAATTATTAGAAAGAGCACGTGACGCTGGGCGAGATATTGTTGTCTATGATTAATTGAATGAATAATTACTCGATTTCAGTACTATGAAATTAGAATTTAGACATTTTAATGTATTGATTCAGGTGGTAATCAGAATCTCCAAACTGATGATTATTCATAATAATGCGTTTAACAAAATGACCCAGCGGATACTCCCACGTCATACCAATGCCGCCATGTAATTGAATGCTTTCTTCCGCCACTAATTTTCCAGTTTTTCCTGATAAATATTTGCTTGCAGAGGTTGATTTGAAAACATTGTCCCAGTCTTCATTTTTTTTTGAGTTGATGGCTAAACTGGTATCACTAGCCGCTTGAATTAAACTTGCTTCAAGTTGTTCTATTTCGATAACCATCTCAACACAGCGGTGTTGAATAACTTGAAATGCACTTAAAGGTCTCGAAAATTGTTTACGCTCTTTCATATACTCAATGGTCAAATTTTTAGATGATTTCATTGCGCCTAGCGCTTCGGCGGATAAGCTTAAACAAGCTAAAGATAAAACTCTTTTAATAATATCAAAAGCATCATCTAAAATTAAAGATGATGCGTTAACTTCAAGGTTATCCATATTAAGATCACTGGAAATTTTCCCATCGTTTAATTTTTGAGAATGGAGAGTTAATCCGACCGCACTTTTGTCAACGAGAAAAATAGCAATATTGTCTGAGTTTTGAACTCTAGCCGTAATAAAAAACTGGTCGCAATTTTCAGCACCATAAACCATTCCTTTCCTACCGTTAATTCGAAAACCTCTTTTAGTTGGTGTTGCTTCAGAATAAATTATATCGATATCATAACGGCTTTCAGGCTCAAAATGTGCTAGTGTTATTTGCTTATTGCCTTGCATGTATTTTTCAACAAGATATTCTTGATTCAACTCTGCGGCAAGTCTTAAACCTAATATTCCAGCGGATAATAATGGTTCATTAGCCGCTATTTTTCCAAGTTCTTGAAATAGAATATTAATATCCTCTCCTAAACCACCAAAACCACCTTGTTGTTCTGTTAACAAAGCACCTAGCATACCTAACTCACAGAGTTCATTCCAGACGTTGAGGTCGTAACCTTGTTTTGAATTTTGAATGGAATCTCTTAATTGAGAAGTATATTTTTCGGCAAAAAAACGGTTTAAAGTTTCACCGAGCATTCTATGTTCATCGTTATAATTGAATTCCATTGTTTATCTTCCTAAAATTTTAATAATTGCTTAGCAATAATTGATTTTTGGATCTCATTAGAACCACCAAAAATAGAAAGTTTACGATTGTTTAAATATTTTTTGGATGCTTTCGAACCAAGTTGAAATAAAGATTTAACATCATCATATAGAATCGATTGCTCAAGTTCAAAATTGTTGTTGATTTCAGTCATTGAGGAGGGAGCATATGGGCCTAGTGCTTGGCGAGTTAAATCATTAATTTGTTGTTGTATCTCAGTCCCTTTTATTTTCAACATTGAACTTTCTACTCCTGGAGCCTTTCCTGCTTGCACCGAAGAAAGCACTTTAAGGTTTATAATGTTCATTGCGTTTAATCGAATTTCAATATCGGCTAATTTACTGGCAAAAGAATGATTATCTACTAAAAAACCATTACCTTGTTTGATTTTTGAAGCTAAAACTTTTAATTGTTCAAGCGCAACAAAGGACTCCGCAACACCTGCAATATTGGTTCTTTCATAGGTAAGAAGGTATTTTGCATAATCCCATCCTTTATTTTCTTCACCAATTAAGTTGTCAACGGGAACTCGTACATCTTGAAAAAAAACTTCATTAACTTCATGACTACCATCTAATAGCTTTATGGGTTTCATTTCCACGCCAGGAGAAGATAAATCGATTAATAGAAAAGAAATTCCAGTTTGAGGTTTACCATCCATTGATGTTCTGACTAAACAAAAAATCCAATTGGCGTGTTGCCCTAGTGTTGTCCATGTTTTTTGCCCGTTAACAAGATATTCACCATTTTCTAAAACAGCCTTTGTTTTTAATGAGGCAAGATCTGAGCCAGCGTCAGGTTCAGAAAAGCCCTGACACCACCAATCTTGACCATTTAAAATACGAGGCAGAAAGTGTTGTTTTTGTTTCTCAGTACCAAAAGCTAAGATAACAGGCGCCAGCATATTAATACCAAAGGGAAGTGTACGGGGAGCAAAAGCAAAACAACATTCTTCTTCAAATATGTGACGCTCAATTGGTGACCAATTAGTGCCGCCGTACTCCTCTGGCCAATGAGTAGCTAACCATCCTTTTTTATTTAAAACAGCATGCCACTCTTCTATATCTGTTTTTTCTAACTCTAAGCCAAGTTTAACGTTTTGGCTTAGTTTGTAAGATAGGTTATTTTTTAAAAACGATCGGACTTTTTGTTTAAATTTAAGTTGGTCGTGATTGTACTGAAGTTCCATTTTAAGCAAGCCAGAGTGTCAATAAAGTATTTCATTTTAGCATTACCTTTACATAAACTCTTCTGTTTTTTGCTCGTCCCCATGCTTTACGATTAGTTGCTACGGGAAATTTTTCTCCGAAAGCCGATAACTTAAACTTTTCTTTTGGCGCGCCATAAAAGCTGAGTATTTTTTGCACGCTAGCGATACGGCGTGAAGATAACTTTGTATTGTAACTTTTTGAGCCTTTCGCATCGGTATAGCCATTTAGAAATACAATATCTAGATCATCACTATATTTAGCGTAGGCTGCCAAGGACTTTAATTTTTCCAAATTTTTTGGTCTCACTTTATGTTGATCAAAATCAAAATGAAGCGTCATTTTAACTAATTCTGGTAGTTTGTGTGGAACCAAGGAGGTTAAGCAATCTAAAAACTGATCATAAGGTTGTAGAAAACCAACGGTAGAAAGGGATACTGAAACTTGATCTTGTCGACTTTCAAAATCTTGGTATTGAAAAGTTGGAAATCGACCGACCTCAAGTTCATTCAGTAACCGCCAACTTGCCATATCACTCACTTTGAATATATGCTTACCGCTTAAAATTTCTGTTTCTCCAATATCTCTTGCGCTTTGTCCCGGAAACCAATCGGCACTTAAAGACTTGACTGAAGCGACTTTTACGTAATTAACAGGTTGTTTTTTATACGAAAGACTAAAGTTTAATGCTTCGTTCTTACCTGGTAATTGCCTAAACTTGGCTTGACCATAATACGGAACTTGATGAGTTAGTTTGCAGCCAATTGGATTACCATGAAATTGCCACTCTGATTCACTTAATGTCGCTTCATACTGTTTAAAGCTCGCGTTGACGACGAAAGTAAATAACATAAGTATAAAAAGACTAGCCTTGGTCAGAAGTTGTTTCATTAGTGAATGAGTCTATTTTGTTATGGTTAACTAAATTATCGGCTTTGAAATAACCAACTTAAGAATTTGCTGAATTAATTCAATGGGTATTTATCTTATTTCACATTGGACAAGGCTTTTGTTAGCAGGTCTTACTTTTGGGTGATAGAATTGATTTATTAATAAAATGAAAAGTTTACTCGATTAAAATGACAATGATGAAACGTAGGTTTCGAGGTTTCTTTCCGGTGATTGTGGATGTTGAAACGGGGGGATTTAACGCAAAAACAGATGCTTTACTCGAAATAGCCGCAGTAACGCTAAAATTTAATGATTTGGGTAATTTACAAATCGATAGAGAGTTTCAGTACAATATTTTACCTTTTGAAGGTGCAAATCTTGAGCAGTCAGCTCTAGATTTCACCGGTATCGACCCGACTCACCCTCTAAGACAAGCTCAATCTGAAGAGTCGGCTTTAAAAGCCATGTTTACCGAAATTAGGACATTACAAAAAAAAGTTGAATGCCAACGCTCCGTTTTAGTGGGTCACAATGCGGGTTTTGACATGGCTTTTTTATTTGCTGCCTCTGATCGAATTAAATCTAAACGTAATCCATTTCACCCGTTCACTTCATTTGATACAGCAACTTTATCTGGTTTAGCATTAGGCCACACTGTATTAGCTCGTTCTTGTGAGTTGGCTAAAATTAGCTTTAATGGTGAAAAAGCTCATTCAGCGCTTTATGATGCTAAAAAAACAGCAGAATTGTTCTGTTTTATTGTAAATAGATGGAAAAAACTCGGCGGATGGCCTCTGGGCGACTAGAATATAAGTTAACAGTTCATAATTATTAAAAAATTGGCATTAAAGTGGCGTTGTTATCGTTGACATACTAAGTCAGCTCTCCATAATTATCGCCTCAAAACACTCGTACAAAATAAAATACACATAAGGTTTACAAGGAATTCGTATGAATAGAAAAATTTCGGTTGTTGGTCTTGGTTATGTTGGTTTACCTGT
Source organism: Polaribacter sp. (assembly GCA_047633355.1). Lineage (GTDB taxonomy): Bacteria > Pseudomonadota > Gammaproteobacteria > Enterobacterales > Kangiellaceae. Next base: position 26,201 of record JBLIBL010000026.1, on the reverse strand, counting down.
CGCGGTTGCGTTCGGTAAAAGCCACACCGTGGTTGGTTTTGATCTTAATAAAAAACGAATTGAAGAGCTAAAAGCTGGACATGACAGAACTTTAGAAGTTGAAAATGGTGATTTAGCGAAAACTGATATCATTTTCACCTGCGATGCAAAAGATTTATCACAAGCTGATTTTCACATAGTCGCGGTTCCTACGCCTATTAATGAAGCCAATCAACCAGATTTACGACCAATGCTATCGGCATCAAAAACAATCGGAAAGGAATTGAAAAAAGGTGATATCGTAGTTTTTGAATCAACGGTTTATCCCGGTGCAACCGAAGAAGAGTGTGTGCCTATACTAGAAGCCGAGTCTGGTTTAATCTGCGGAAAGGACTTTACTGTTGGTTATTCACCTGAAAGAATTAATCCAGGCGATAAAGAGCATACGTTTACAAAGATTACCAAAGTCGTATCGGGTCAAGATCAAGCAACGTTAGATATTGTTGCTGATGTATATAGCAGTGTTGTAACGGCAGGGGTTTATAAGGCGGCAACGATTAAAGTTGCTGAAGCTGCAAAAGTAATTGAGAACACTCAGCGGGATCTTAATATTGCCTTAATGAATGAGTTATCAGTAATATTTGAAAAAATGGGAATAGATACTTTAGATGTTTTGGAAGCGGCCGGTACAAAATGGAATTTCTTGCCATTCAGGCCCGGTTTGGTTGGTGGTCATTGTATTGGTGTTGATCCTTATTATTTGACCTATAAAGCCGAACAAGTTGGTTACCGCCCAGAAGTCATTCAAGCCGGTCGAAGAATCAATGATAATATGGCAGAAAAAATTGTAGATCGTTGTGTTAAGGCGTTGATTTTACAAGATATAAAGGTTAAAGATTCTAAGGTTGCTATTTTAGGATTAACTTTTAAGGAAGATTGTCCTGACTTAAGAAACTCAAAAGTAGAAGACTTAATCAAACAGTTCAGTAGTTATGGGGTAACACCGATTATTCATGATGCAATGGCTGATAGCGATGATGCTAAGCAAATATACGGTGTTAATTTAACTAGTTTAGACAATATTAAAGATTGTGAATTAGTTATTGTTGCTGTTGCTCATAAAGAATATAAAGCTTTGTCAGCACAAGATTTCAAGAATATGTTGTCTAGTAGCGGTTCTTTGTTTGATTTAAAAGGAATATTGCCACGTGATGAGTTAAGTCGTCTTAATACTAAAGTATGGCGTATTTAAACAAGTAGTGAAACCATGTCACTATTGAAAAACTCACTATAGAAAAAATAATTACCAAGTAATGGAGTTATAGAATGAAAATATTAGTAACCGGCGCCGCTGGATTTATCGGGTTTCACGTTTCAAAGTATTTGATGAAACGAGGCGATGAAGTGGTTGGTATCGATAACATCAATGATTATTATGATCCTAATATTAAATTAGGTCGATTAGAAATGTTAAAAGAATTTGATACTTTTTCGTTTCAAAAAATGGATATATCTGATAAAGAAGCGATGCAAAAATTGTTTAATAGTCATGTATTTGACGGTGTCATCAATTTAGCCGCGCAAGCTGGCGTACGTTATTCATTAGAAAATCCGCATGTGTATATGGAAAGTAATATCGTTGGTTTTCTTAATGTATTAGAAGGCGTAAGACATCATAATATAAATCATTTGGTCTATGCATCATCAAGTTCTGTTTACGGAGCAAATACTTTGCAGCCGTTTTCTGAGCATCACAATATAGATCATCCTGTTTCTCTTTATGCAGCTAGTAAAAAGGCTAATGAGTTAATGGCACATAGTTATAGCCATCTTTATGACATGAAAACGACAGGACTAAGATTCTTCACTGTTTACGGACCCTGGGGAAGACCGGATATGGCACTATTTTTGTTCGCTAAAGGGATATTAGAAGGTGAGCCTATTAATATTTTCAACAATGGTGATATGGTTCGTGATTTTACTTACATTGACGATATTGTTGAAGGCATTGTACGAGTTTTGGATAATCCGCCATCTGGAAATCCAGAGTGGAGTGGAGATAAGCCCGATCCGGCAACAAGTTATGCAAAATATCGTGTATTTAACATAGGTAATAATAGTCCTGTTAAATTAATGGATTTTGTAGAAGCTATAGAAAATGCGGTCGGAAAAAAAGCAATTAAGAACTTTATGCCAATGCAACCTGGTGATGTGCCTTCAACTTGTGCAGATGTCACTGAATTAGAAAAAGAGACTGGATTTAAACCGGCTACCAGTATTCAACAGGGTATCGATAATTTTGTAGCTTGGTATAGAGAGTATTTTAATAAATAGAGTATTGATAAATAACTTAACTTTTTGAAGAAAAAAGAAAGGGTAAACCAGAACCATAGGTTTGCTTTTTTTATAGAACTTTACTTGAAAGAGGTGAGGGTTATTTGTTTAGGAGTCGTAGTACAAAAGTTTCAAAATAGGTTAAATTATTAATATTTAACAGCAATATGCGTCCAATAAATAATTTATCAATATATAATTACCTAATGCCTAAGTTAGGCGTTTCTTTAATTAACGTTATAAGCTCTGCGGTCGATAGTTTATATGGGGGAAACTTCATAGCTAAACTATTATAGAGATAGAAAAAAGTTGGGAAACAATAGTATGGCCTCAGTTAAATTATTTAATCATCACATAAGAACCCCTTTTGTCATTCTAATATTTTTAGAATTTGCCATATTGTTTGGTTCGGTTTATTTAGCGGTTTACTTACGTTTTCAAGAGTTTTTTTGGCAACCGACTATAATAAGTCTAGAGAATTTTCCTGTGAAGGCTGTTGTTTTTTCAGGCGCACATATTTTAGGTATGATTGCTATGGGGCAGTACCAGAGCCCAACGCCAAAAGGGAAGCATTTTTTCCCGTTCATTCTACAAAGAGTTACAATTAGTTTAATATTAGGTTCTGCTGGTTTAGTCATTGTTTATTACATATTTCCAAATTTACTGATAGGGCGTGGTCTTTTTGGTTACGCGTTTGCTGCATCTTTAGGCGGAATGTCTATTTTGAGAACTCTAGTTTATCATTCTGTGGATGGTAAATCGCTAAGACGAAAGGTCTTGGTATTGGGGACGGGGGCTTTAGCTTATGATTTATTAGATTTTGATCCAGAAACTAATAAGGAATCTCGCCAGTCCCAAAGAGTCTTAACGCCTCCCTATGCTAGTTATGCGATTCATGGTTTTGTACAAATCATGGATGAAGAAAATGTTATAGATGAAAAATACATTGTGAAACCGGGTGATGATTTGGCTGATTATTGCCTTGAATACCAAATTGATGAAGTTGTTGTTGCAATCAGTGACCGAAGAAAAGCGTTACCAGTAGACCAACTTTTAGAATGTAAACTCAATCATATCAATTGTATTGATTTTGTTGCTTTTTGGGAAAGAGAGAAAGGGATGTTGCGCCTGGATAGGTTAAACCCTAGTTGGATTATTTTTAATGATGGTGGTAATCGTGGTGCTGTAGGTCATATGCTTAGTCGTTTTTTTGATGTGTTATTTAGTTCTGTCATTCTTGCTTTTATGTTACCTATTTTATTAATCACAGCAATAATGATATATATTGAAAGCGGGTTTAACGGACCAATATTTTATAGACAAGTACGTGTCGGTTTAAATGGTAGGAATTTCGATCTGCTCAAATTTCGCAGTATGGTTGTAGATGCTGAAAAGAAAGGTGAAGCAAAATGGGCTAGTCAAAATGATGCGAGAGTAACGAGAATTGGCAAATTTATTCGCAAAGTTAGAATAGATGAGTTGCCTCAAGTACTTAACATATTCAGAGGCGATATGAGTATTGTAGGCCCACGACCTGAAAGACCTGAATTTGTAGATCAATTATCTGAAAAAATACCATTTTATAAGAATAGGCATAGCGTAAAGCCCGGTTTGGCTGGCTGGGCGCAATTAAAGTACCCTTATGGTGCAAGTGATGAAGACGCTTATAATAAATTACAGTACGATCTTAATTATGTTAAAAATCAATCAGTTTTGATGGACGCGCTTATTTTATTACAAACCATAGAAGTGATACTATTAGGCAAAGGTGCACGTTAAAAATATTTAACAACTTAAATTGACAAATTGTCAGTTTTAAGTTTTGTTACTAAACGGAGTAAAAGAATGAAGCAACAAAAAAACAATATAATAATCAAGCTATTAGTGTTGTCAGTAGCATTTATTTTAACCTCATGTGCAGAAAAACAGATTGTAAATAGTTATTCTGCAAAACCTCATGAAAATAAGAAATTATTAGTTGCAGAATACTTGATTGGTGTTGATGACAAGGTACAAGTTGATGTCTGGAAACATGCTGATTTAACCGTTAATGTACCTGTTCGTCCAGATGGAATGATCTCAGTTCCGCTTATTGGTGAAGTATTAGCTGGCGGTAAAACACCTAATGATGTTGCCGCAGATATTCAGAGGAGGTTATCAAAATATATTAAACAACCAAATGTGGCTGTTATCTTAATGGAACTGAGAAGTCACGAGTATTTATCTCGTGTGCGTGTAACGGGTTCAGTAAGAACTCCATTGTCTTTGACATTTAGACAAGGCATGACTGTCCTTGATGTTGTATTGGCTGCCGGCGGGTTAAATGATTTTGCATCGGGTAACAGTACAAAATTGTTTCGAAAACTAGACGGAAAAATTCAAGCAATTAATATTGATTTAGATGATATTTTTTCTAATGGCGAAATGGAAACCAATTACGCTATGGAGCCTGGCGATATACTATCTATTCCTGAACGCACTTTCTAAATAAAAGAATACTGAGATTTACTAATGAATGAACTTATCGGATTTATATTCCATTTAGTCACGAAAGAGGCTCTACAACGTAAAAAGTTAGTAATAACGCTTTATGTTGGAACATCCTTCTTTTTTGCAGTGATTGCTTGGGTTTTACCTCAAGTTTTTACTTCTTCAGCAACGATTATTGTCGAAGATCGAAATATTATTGCGCCGTTAATGAAAGGAACTGCGCAAACCTCGGTATTGACTGAACCCTTAAAGCTTGCAAAAACAATGATGAGTAGCCGTACTACATTGCGAGAGGTTTTAGATATTGGAGGATGGATTAAGGAAGATACACCACAAAAAGATGTCGACAATTTGATTGAAAATATGAGAACTCGTACAGATATTTCAAATACTGGAAAGAAAATCATTCATATTAATTATAAAGATAGAGAAGCTCAAAGAGCCTATATTGCCACTAAAGCAATGTCTGAAATTTTTATTAGAGAAAGTATTTTACTAAAACAAAAAGACAGTGAAAATGCTTATAATTTCATTAATGATCAGTCGGAAATTTATCACAAGAAATTGATAGGCGCAGATCGTGCAATTAAGGCGTTTCGTGAAAAAAATGTTGACTCAACTCCCGGAGCTATGCGAGTTGCCAATGAACGAGTGCTAGCTTTAACCCGTCAAATAGAAGATTTAGATATAGAGATTTTAGGAGAGAACAGTAAACTTAATACTCAGAGGCTTCAACTATCTGGTGGGGGTGGTGCTGAAAATACCGCTAGCATTGAAAGAGAGGTTGCGCTTCGAACTAGGGTTACTGCATTAAAATCTAAACTAGAAGACCTTAGGCTAACCTTTGAAGATACTTATCCAGATATCATTCAAATACTAAGTCAAGTAACGTCTACAGAGAATAAAATAAAAAAAGAAATAATTTCTAGAGCCTCTAAGCGTAAGAGTGTAGATAGATCACAAGAGCTATCAGATTCGCCTTTTGCTCAAGAATTAAGAAGTGAAATATTGAGCACACAAACGAATATATCAACTTTGAATAATAAGAAAGAGCAGTTAAACATACTACTCGATAACGAACGTTTAAAGATTAATCGAATTAATGCTGTTGATGTTGAAATAACAGAATTAACTAGGGAGTCCCAAGTTAATGAACAAAAATATAACCAACTAGTTGAGCAACGCGAGATTGCTAGAATTTCAAGAGATATGGATTTGGCTAACCAAGGTATTAATGCGCGAATTCAAGAAGCAGCATTTGTTCCAGCGAGCCCTAAAGGTCTTCGTTTTATTCATATAATCATTGTCGGTTTGTTATTTAGCTTTGTTGTTCCAATTGCTGTTGTTTTTGGGTTAACACTACTTGACCAAAAAGTGAGAGATATCAACGTAATAAGTAACAAACTTAAACTGCCTATTTTAGCATCGGTTTATCCCGTAAAGAGCAATTACGAGATGAATAAACAAAAAGCGAAAATATTTACCTTGGCAATTATCGTTATAATCGTTTGGGTTCTTTACGGTGTTGAAATTTGGTTAAAAGTGGGGGGAATAGAGTTATGAGCATAATAGAATCAGCATTTCTCAAAAATCAAAAGTATGACAGTCTAGAGCAATCTAATAATAGAGATCGCAGCCGAAAAAGAAAACAGAACAGGAATGGCTCTCAAACCCTGACAAACCAGTTCTCAATTCGAGAAGATATTGCTGCAATGTCTCAAGTAAGAGAATTCACTAAAGAAGAATATTCTGAACGTGGATTGATTTCAAGATATTTAGATGACACTAATTTAATGAATGAATACCGTAATATGCGGACTAAATTATTAGCCGGTGGTAAAAAAGAAAATTTTGTGACCATGATTACTTCTGTTTCACCTGAATTTGATGCAAGTTTGGTAACGGCTAATATAGCATCAACTTTTGCGTTGGACGAAGGGAAAACATCAATAGTAATTAATGCTAATGTAGCAAGTGAAAAGTCTAATGATATATTGGATACCAAAACAGGACTAGGTCTCGTTGATACGTTGGTTTCAGATGAGTTGCCAGTTGAAGATATTATTTATGAAACGCCGGTTAAGAGGTTAAGGTATATACCGATAGGCAGTGAACCTGAAAGCTCTGCAGAACATTTTAGTGATATACGTATGAAAAAAACAATAGAAAGTATTCTTGAACGATACGATGAACGCTTTATTTTTATTAACGCGCCGTCTATAGCTAGTTCTGCTGATACAAGAATATTGCTAGATGTCTGTGAACGAGTCATTTTGGTTGTGCCGTATGGTATGTGTACTGAAGATAATATTAGACAAGCGGTATTGGCTATTGGTAGTGAGAAATTAGTCGGCGTTATTCTAGAAGAATTTTAATGAGTAGTTTTTTAATGAATTTAACCTGCCCAACCTTAACCAGCTATTTAGGTCTTCCGATTATAAAAAAAAGACAGTTATGGATTGCTTTGCCTTTAATATTGGCAGCAAATCCATTACTAGCTATTGATTTTAATTACACTCTTTTTTCTACAATTAGACACAGTGATAACCTGGCACAAAATGACGCCGGTGAATCTGGCGAGTCCTTGAATACAGGTGGCACTTTTTCCTTTGTTAATGAAGCGCGCTCAGTCTGGTTCGTTGATGTTTCTGGCTCAGCATCTAAAGAATATTTTTCAGACGATGAGTTATCAGCTCAAGATAGAAATACTTTATCAGCAGCTGTAACCTATACAGCACCTAAGACCAACTTTGAATTTCTATTAAGAGATGATTTTTCACAAGCACCAAGAGACCGTTTTGCTACACAAGAGGTCGATAATTTGGTTGACGTTAATGTGATTACCGCAAGACCTTCATATTATTTTAATATTACGCCTATTGACCAAGTTTATGCGGAAATCATTTATTTAGACTCAACTCGAGACGCAATAGAAAGTGGTGTTACAGTTCAAGAGACATTTGATTTTGTTAATATTGCGAAAGAGATTAGGTATGAAAAGACTTTAAATCCAACCTCTGAAATATCATTAGTCTTTGACTCAATTGATACTCGGTTTGCGGCCGAGTCAAGCGGTACCAACTTCGTTCAAGGTAATTTATTCCTGCGCTGGGTTGGTCGAGGTGCACAAAATCAATTACAAGTTGAAATTGGGCAAACACGTGTTGAAGATGCTAATGGTGAAGATTTTGATACTACACTTTTTAATTTATTATTTAATCGCCAAATAACCCAAGAACAAAACGTTTCTTTTAGTATTAGAAATGGTGTGAATTTTACTATTAGTCAGAGTTTTATTGATGACTCTATTGTCGTTGATGATCAACAGAGTGCTTTTGGTGAAGCTCAAAAAATTAAAGTGGCCAATATTCTTTATACAGCGGCAGGTGACACAATTAGTGGTGATGCAGCACTGTTTTATTCTGAATATGAAACAGCTGATGGTCAAAATAATGAATCTAGACAGGGACTTGGTCTTAATGCCACCTATTCAATGAGCCAATATTTTTCAACGGCCCCGCAAACTAATATAACGGTAGGTTATCAAATAAATAAAAGCTCTTTGGACGTTGAGGTTGGAGATGATATCGATAATAAAGTTGAAATATTTGATATTCAGTTTAATTATTTCGCAAGACCTACTTTATCTTATTTTATTGCTTTACAAAAGAGAGATACCAAGAGTTCTCGGATTACTGCGCAGTTCTCGGCTGGAAATTCTAGTTCTATCAGTGTGGGATTTAATTATGCGCCAGCTGGCAACCGTTAATTAAAAAATTCGATAAGGAAGAATTTCCAGTGGCAACAATTTTTATGTATCACGCGGTTGGCAATGAAAAACAGATCCAAGATTCAGATCCTCATTATGCTGTCAGTGAAAGACAGTTTTGTGAACATATCAGTATTATTAAGTCTAGCGTTGCACTTGCTAAACAGTTATTAGCTACCAAAGATGTTACAACAGAATCAATAACTACAGATTCAAATAAAGTAACAGAAAGCTGTATCACATTTGATGACGGCCATTTATCAAACTATTTGGTTGCATTCCCTCTGCTTAAAAATAAGAACTTAACTGCTGAGTTCTATGTTAATACTTCTATGGTTGGCAAGGATAATTTTATGACGTGGGAACAACTCAAAGAGATGAATAATGAGGGCATGAGCATACAGTCGCATGGTCATACACATGGTTATTTTTCAGATATGAATGAGGAAGAAATTACTCATGAGTTAAAAATATCAAAATCTATGATTGAATCAAACTTGGGAAATAAGGTCGTTGTTTTTGCACCACCAGGTGGACGCACAGATAAACGTGTTTCTAGAATTGCCAAATCATTAGGGTATTTGTGTGTCGCAAATTCTAGACCGGGATTAATACCCTTTTTTAAGTCTTTTGAAATCCCTCGTTTTGCCATATTAAAACACACAAATAAAGAAAAAATTATTGATTGGCAAAGTCGATGGAGCATAGCAACAATCAAAGAAGTTATTCGCTACTATGTCTTTCGAATAGCTAAATATTTTCTTGGTAACCAACGCTATGATAAAATACGATTAAAATTATTGGGTGCAAGTGACTAGTATGGAGTTAGTATTTTGGTTTTCAATTTTTTTAATGGTTTATATTTTTGCTGGATATCCGATCTTATTACTTGTGTGGAAAAAAACATTTGCTAAAAAATATGAAGCTAAGCCAATACAAGAACCCTCTTCTTTACCAAATGTCGACGTCATATTAATTGTTAGAAATGTCGCGACGATAATAAATGAAAAATTAGATTCTCTTTTTTCAATAGATTATCCCCAAAATAAATTTAATATCATTATTATTTCTGATAATTCAACTGATGAAACAGTCAATATTATTAATGGTTTAAAAAATGATTCCATTATCTGTGTTGATAATAAAAATAAATCGAGTAAATCTGCAGGGTTAAATCAGGCTATTGCACTATCTACTGCAGAAGTTTTAATGCTGACAGATGCTAGGCAAAAACATGAACCTTCTTCACTCAAGTATTTAGTCGCACATTTTTCAGATACTTCAATTGGAGCTGTTAGTGGCGAACTTGTTTTAATTGATCCTGATACCAATGAATTCTCAAAGGGAATGGACGCTTATTGGCGTTATGAGAAGTTTATTCGCGGGCTGGAATCCGATATTGATTCAGTAGCTGGTGTGACCGGCGCAATTTATGCGATGAGACGTGAGTATTATGATCCTATTCCTGATGAAACACTTTTAGATGATGTTTTAATACCTATGAATTTGATTCTAAAATCTAAAAAAGTAAAGTTTGAATCGAAAGCAATTGCTTATGATATTCCATCTGATGATTTATCCAGAGAAAAAATTCGTAAAACTCGCACGCTTGCTGGGAACTGGCAGTTACTAGAATTAAATCCGTCTTTACTTAACCCTTTGAAGAATCCGATTTGGCTTCAATTTGTATCCCATAAAATATTGCGACTGATAAGTCCTATATTAATTTTGTTAATATTTATTTCTAATATCTATATATTTAGTAGTAGCCCTTTTTATTCGATAGTTTTTATTGCTCAAGTAATAGCCTATGGGACAGTTTTATTTTCTGAATTTAATCCTATTTTGATAAATTTTAAACCACTAAAAATATGGCGTTCTTTTCTAGTTTTGATGTGGTTTACTTGGTTGGGTTTCTGGTCATTTATCACTCGGCAACATTTGGCAATTTGGAAATAGAATGAAAAAAATACGTGTTTTACATGTGGTTCTATCCTTAGGTACTGGCGGTCTAGAAAATGGAATCATTAATATTATTAATGGTTCAAACAAGGATGAATTTCATACAGATGTTATTTGTATTAGAGAGCAGGGAGAATTGCATTCTAGAATACAAAATTCATCTACTAAAGTTTTTTTTGATACCTCGTTAGCTAATGGGTTGATTGATTCAGTAAAACATATAAGACAAACGATAATAAATGAAAGATACGATATTGTTCACACTCATGGTTGGGCTACTATGCTTGCGGGTTATTTAGCTCTTAAATCTATGACCTTTAATAAATCAAAACCTATTATTATCAATGGAGAGCATGGAACGCTTTATTTTGAATCAAAACAACAAATTTTAATGCAAAGATTTTTATTTAAGCGAATGCGTTTGAATTTGTCGGTTTCAGTAGCACTTGTTAAAGAAGTCGCAAGGCGCTTTAACGTTCCAACTAGGCTATTTAAAGCTGTGTTAAATGGTGTCAATGTTGTTAAATTTAGTCCCAACTTGGAAAAAAGAAATATTGTCAGAGACGAATTAGGAATAAAAGACGAGAATATTTTAATCGGTAGTGTCGGGCGTTTAGTCGAAGTAAAAAATTATCCTAGTTTAATCAGAGCATTTTCATTATTGTTAAAAAGACAGCCTAACACGCGTTTAGCATTAGCTGGAGATGGTCCTGAAAAAGCCAGATTGAGTGTTTTAATTGATGAGTTAGACTTGAAGGATAAAGTGTTTCTTTTAGGAAGACGAGAAGATGTGCCTTCAGTTATGAATGCATACGATATATTTGTATTACCGTCATTTAGAGAAGGATTATCTAATACAATCTTAGAGGCAATGTCGGCGGCTCTTCCAGCTGTTGTTACTAATGTTGGGGGTAGTCCAGAGATTGTAATTGAGAATAAAACAGGTCACTTATTCGAGGTTAGTAATATAATTCAATTAGCTGATTTATTAGAGTCTTTGATTATTGACAAAGGTAAATTACAAATAATGTCGGCTGATGCAAGAGAGCATGTTGTTAAAAATTATTCGTTAGAAACTATGGTCAAGAATTACCAGCATACTTATCGAGATTTACTTAATAAAAAACTAAGCACAGGTAGTTTATAGCATGGCATTCGCTTATTTTTTCTATTTCGCAAGTTTCATAACTAGTATTTTTAATCCTTTTTATGGTTTAGTCGCGTTAATATTTAGTGTGCTGATACGGTTTCAAGATCGTTTTCCTGCAATAGCCTCTATTAAACCATTTAGTTTACTTTTTCTGGGTCTAATAATCGGTTGTATAGTCAATAAAGATAAACTTTCACAGCATATATGGAAGCAAGATAAGTTACTCATGGGCATGTTGTTTTTTTCTATTTTTGGATTATTGGTTATGGAGCCGGGAGACATCATTTCAGAGACTTGGGAATTTGTTAGCTCATTAGCTTTTTATTACTTTGCAACTAGAATTATGCAAACGCCAAAACAATTTGTAATATTATTCTCAGTAATGTCTGCTTGTATAGTTTATATGGGATACGAAGCTATCGTTGACGTAGCATTAAATCCAGAAACCTCGATTTTTATTGATGTTAGAAATGGTCGTTGGCAAGGACTCGGTTATTACCAAAATGCGAATGAATTTGGCCAATTAATGATAACCACTTTGCCATTTTTATTTGCAGCTCTATTAATGAGAAGTAGTATATTAATTAAATTAGTATCCATTATTTTTATTTCAATACTAATTTATGTTGTTGGTAAAACCGGATCTAGAACCGTTATGGTGTTATTAGGTATGATGGTTATTTTGACTCTTATACTTCGTGGTAATGGCAATATAATTAAGAAAGGAATTAGCGGCGGAATTTTAGGTATGCTGTTATTAGTTGTTCTTTCATTTGCTCCTGGACCGATACAAGACAGATTGGAAACAGTGCTAGATGCTGGCTCGGATAAATCTTTTCAAGGAAGAACACGTGCTTGGGGACATGGTTTTGATATGGTTATGTGGTACCCAATTACAGGTGTGGGGAAAGGTCAATGGAATGAATACCATGGATTAATGCCTCATAACTCCTATGTTCAAATAATGGCTGAATTGGGTCCTGTTGGAATATTTTTATTTCTTTGGGTACTTAAACTATGTTTCATGGAATTTAGACCGTTTTTTGTAGAAACTGATTCTGACCCCCCTAAAAATGAAGGAGTTATAACGGGAAGCCAAGCGAACGGATTGAATGAGGCTAACGTTGAGCTCCATCCAATTTTTGGTACATCTATGATTGCCTTAGACAAGGTAAGCCAAAATTATAATACAGAGATTATAGTTGATGATGGTGAAGATACTTCAAATCTCATTTATGAAACTACCGATATGCAGAAAAAGACAATTATTATTGCTATTGTGGTGGTAATGGTTGGTTGGTTAGTCTATATCTTTTTAGGTAATCAAGGTTATGCCGTTTGGACTTACTTTTATATAGGTTTGTGTTGCGCTGTGAGAAATTTTCACCCTAAAGTAATCGGTAGAACAAATGCTTAATTATATAATATTAATTTTTATGACTCTAGCTACGTTATTCGTGTTTTTAATTACGATATACGTAAAAAAGAAAAAGATAAATGTGTGGTTAGTATCCTATCTAAGAAGACTTTTTATAAAAGTTGATACGAAAGATGAAGTAGTTGATATTATGCTTTTATTTGTCGATCATTTTGAAATGAATGGTCATGCAGATAGACTTGAAGCGTGGGATGTTCGATACCCTAAAATTGCAGGGAAACATAAAGACAGTGACGGACAACATCCCAAACATAGTTTTTTTTATGCGATGGATTTGATGCATGAACATGAACTTGAAAGATTACAACATCTAGTGAAGGACGGTTATGGTGAATTTGAGCTTCACTGGCATCACGATCATGATGACGAAAATTCTTTTGTGCAAAAACTCAATGACGCTCTCGATATATTTCATAAGTATGGTTATATGAAACCTTACAAAGAGGGGCAAAAAGCCTGTTTTTCTTTTATCCATGGAGATTGGTCTTTAGGTAATTCTCGGGGTGAAACCTTTTGTGGAGTGGATAACGAGATTAACTTACTAAAACAAGTAGGTTGTTATGGTGATTATACATTTCCTGCTTTATTTAATGAAGCTCAACCACCCTTCATCAATAATATTTATTATTCAGACAATAATGATCAACCTAAATCCTATTTCCAAGGGCGTGATGCTAAAGTTGGTATAAAAGAATCTAATGATGAGTTTATGGTTTTTCAAGGGCCTCTTAATATCAATTGGCGAGACTGGCGACATAGATGGCATCCTACAATTGAAGACGGTGACATTAATCAATTCCCAACACATGATGACCCTAGACGTATAGATTCTTGGGTGAGGCAAAAAATTCACGTAGAAGGCCAACCAAACTGGCAGTTTGTAAAGATATTTTGTCATGGTGCTCAAGATCATTTATCTGTAGTCAGCGATACGACAGATCGAATGTTTAGTTATTTAGAGTCAAAATATAACGATGGAAAGAACTATCGTCTTCATTATGTGACAGCGAGAGAGGCTTATAATATTGTAAAGGCCGCGGAAGATGGAAAAACTGGCAACCCGAACGAATTTCGGGATTATATTATTCCCCATCCTTTAAAGCGTTAATGTTTAAAATTAATGACTAATAAAGAGATCATAAATTGATTAAAAAGCTTATAAAAATATTTGTTCTATATTTTGGCCCTTGGAGTCTTATGCGACTCATCAAGAGACGAAAGGAGGGAGCTGGAATATCCATTTTGTATGGTCATCGAGTATTATCCGATGCGATTATTGCAGATAGAAATGATCCACGAAGAATTACTGGACATACAAGTGTTAGTGAAGTTGAATCAGCAATTGTAGAGTTAAAAAAACGTTTCAATATAATTTCTATTGATGATGCTGTTTGTCAACTAGCTAAACAAGGTGTTAAAGAAGAATCTGTTGTGTTAACTTTCGATGATGGTTTTAAAGATAACTTTAAATATTTGTTACCAGTTCTTCAAAAACACCAAGTTCCAGCAACCTATTATATAAATTCCTCAGTAATTGATACTCAGCGTAACCTATGGTTTCAATCGGTTATTAATTATTTTTTTGCAGTGAATGAAAGTAATATAAAGGTTGAATTAACCAATAAAGAATATGATTTGTCGACTCCGGCAAAACGGTATACCTCAGCCTTTGATTTTATGCAATATTTGCAAGCAAACTTTGCACCGGGAGAGTTTCATAAGATTATTGAATCAGTAGCAGGTGACAAAGCTCTTCCTGAAGAAAGTGATTATCATTTGAGCTGGAATGAATTAGAGATATTATCAAAAGACCCCCTAATTACATTGGGAGCGCATAGTTACAATCATTATCCTTTGGCATACTGTAGCGAAGAACTATCCAAGTTTGAAATTGAAAAGTCGGTTAATGATTTAGAAGAAAGGCTTGGTTTAGAGGTTAAACATTTTAGTTACCCTAGAGGCCATGTTGAAGATTTTAATGATTGGCATATAAATGTGTTAAAAGACTTAGGTATCTCTTCTGCGGTTACAACTATTAGAGGCGTGAATAGAAAGGGGCAAGACCTTTACCAAATAAAACGTATTGGTTTTCCTCAAAATATTAGCGATGATGTGGAAGAGTTTCTTTGGCACGTTGGCGGTATCCCGCAAATTATTTCTAGCTTACGAAATTAAATAACAATAAGAATATTAAATAATATGAGATTAAGTACCCAAGTCATTTTAACTAGTATCAGTAAATCACTGAAACACGTTGGCGTATTTATACTAGCTATATTTTT
The DNA here is from genome assembly GCA_047633355.1 of Polaribacter sp. Taxonomy (GTDB): domain Bacteria; phylum Pseudomonadota; class Gammaproteobacteria; order Enterobacterales; family Kangiellaceae. The sequence goes on along the minus strand of JBLIBL010000026.1, from coordinate 10,797 downwards.
AACTCGATATTTTACTAAATATGAATATGGTACTTATATTCAAATAATGTTGATTGCTAATACTGCTATTTATCTCGCCATTTTCGGTATTCCTTCTAGCGTTTACTATTTTTTACCTCGTTCGAAAGAAAAAAAACGCATGATGAAAAATACTATTAGTATTCTATTTTTAGTTTCTATTTTGGCTTCTATTTGTATCTATTTTTCAATGGATATTATTGCAAATAAAATGAACAACGTCAGTCTAACTGATTATGCTTGGATAATTGCGGCATTTATTTTATTCCAAATCCCGATTAAGTTATATGAACCGTTTATGATAACGAGTAAAAATGTTTTGAGGTTTGTCGCAGTTAATGCTACTTTTAATTTGGGTTTTTTACTCGTTATACTTATTCCGGTTCTTTTGGATTGGACGTTGCACGAAGTGTTTTTGAGCCTATTTTATTTTTTTATCGCACAACTCATCGCCATCTATATCATGATATTTTATACCTATCTTCAACTTGAAGATGATCCCGATGGCGAAGAATATGAAATTGGAAAACAACTGTCTTATTCTTTGCCGATAGGTTTTTCTGGTGCTATTTCTCAGTTAGGTGTCGCTGTTGACAAAATAATCGTCAGTGGTTATTACAATCCCGAAGAGTTAGCAGTTTATACACGGGGTGCAATGGAAATTCCAATGCTTAATGTAATAGCAAACTCGTTAGGTAACATTTTGATGCCAAGGTTTGTTGAAGAGTATCGTCTTGGAAATATAGATACTGTGGTTTCACTATGGCATAGTTCTATACGAATGATGGCAATGTTTATTTATCCTACTTTAGTGTTTTTCTTATTGACCGCAGATCATTTGATACCATTTTTATTCACAGATGCTTATATTGATAGTGTGGTTATTTTTCAAGTTTATATCTTGGGTTTAGTGACTCGCATAACGAGCTATGATGCTATTGTGCGAGCAGTTGGTAAAACAAAAATATTATTTAAAATGGCAGTGTTAGCTGTTTTATTGAATATTTTTTTTACCGTTGCGCTTATAGAGTTGATCGGTATTGTTGGCGCGCCACTTGCGACAGTATTAGTTGGAACAAGTTTACGTTTTGGTTATTTAATTATTATCACAAAGATATTAAATATTAATATGATGTCAGTATTCCCTTGGGTGTCATTAGTCAAACTTCTTATTTCTTCAGGGATTGCAGCCTTAGTTATTTTACCAATTTTAATGTTAGATTTTGGACATTTTGAAATGCTCGCTATTGCAGGTAGTGTTTATGGTGTTATCTACTTAATAGCACTACGTTTTAGTAACGCTTTAGGCAAATCAGAGAAAAAATCTATTAGACGATTACTACCTAAGAAAATTGCCTGGATTGTTTAGTTAGTAGTAATCTCCAATTTGAATTAAATAAAAGCTGATGAAGATTATAATACAATGAATAATTTAAAAAACATTATTTCAAGTAAAAGTTGGAGTTTAGAATCTAACACTTTCGCACGATTAGACTCTGTAGTGAAAAAAATACTGTATGAGTTGGTCTTAAATGAAACAGATATTACCGATATAGAGCAGTTCTCTAGTTATTTTGTAACTCATGTTTATAAACTAACGGTTACACTAAAAGATAGTGATAAAAATATATATATTAAATTAGCTTATTTACCACCTGAATTTGAGAAAAGACAAAGAGGGCGTATAAAGTTTGAATACGACTCGACTAAACAGGTTTATGATTTGTTTTTAGAAACTGAATATGGCACTAGCGTAGAACCTATTGGTTATTTTGATGATGAAGCAGCATTTGCAATGCATGAAATGCAAGGTGAACGGTTGGATAATATTTTAATTGATCGTATGCGACCTTTTAGTTCAAAATCGATAAATTTATTAGAAGACTCAATGAATGGTGCAGGTCGATGGTTAAAAACTTTTCAGCAGTCAATGCCTGTTATTGAAAATGAGTATACGAAAGAAAAAGAGTTAGAAAAACGTGTTTCTATTTACCTTAAGAAAGTATCCGATGAAACTGGAAGCCTTATTAAATCAGATCTTGTTAATGCACTCGAGAATAAAGCTCATAAGTTGGTGTCTGATTTTTCTGAAAGTGATTTCCAAAGAAAAGCAAAGCACAATGATTATGCGCCTTGGAATTTAATGTTTCATAATAATCAGATAGTAGGATTCGATTTTGCTGATTGTGAAATGGATTCAAAATTTTATGATTTGTATTATTTTAATCGTGCACTTAATTCATTTAAATTAAAACCAATAAAAAAGCACTCATTAATTGAATTATCTAAAAAATATTTCTTTGAGGGGTATGGTAATACTATCGACATTGATCATCCAACCAGACAGTATTTTAATCTCCTCTTTGCATTAGAAAGAGTTCAAATGTTACTGCGCGCTAGAAAACGAAATACTGGAATAGTAGGGAAATTAAAAACACTTTCTCAAAGAAGACATTTGAACTGGTATCTTAATGAATTAAAAGAGCTAGCTCGTTAAGGCTTAAGCTTGTATATACACGAGCTAAAATAAATTTTGTAACACATTATTAACTTTTACAGCATTTTCGTGCCAGTTATACCATTCAAATTCGGATAGCTTATTTTCTTTTAGCTTAAGCCCTTTGGTTATACCTTTAGCAAGTTCTTCTGCATTACATGCGGGAACAATAATGCCAAATTGCTCTCTACTGATAATATCTGGGACAGCGCCTACATTTGATGCTACAACAGGCGTTCCACAGGACAGCGACTCTAATACTACGTTAGGACATCCTTCTCGCAAGCTTGGTAAGCAAAGTAGGTCACATGCCGCCATATATAGAGGGATGTGTTGATGTTCGATTCTACCTAACAGAGTGACATATTTATCTAAACCTAATTCATTGATTTGAGCCACAATTTCATTTTTAAGAGGGCCTCCACCAATAATAATCAAATGTACTTTGTTATTTTTTATTTTGAAAAAGGCATCTAACAAATAGTTTAGGCCTTTCTCAACCTGAAAGTTTCCTATAAATAAACAGTATTTAGTACCATCTCTAAATGAAACACTTTTGAAAGTTGATTCTATTTCATTTCTAGCTACTTTTGATGTTTTTCTAATGAATTTGTTTTGATCGACGCCATTGTGAATAACAATAGTTTTATTTGAGTCTACACCCAATGAGGTGATTTTATCTTTTAGAGCTTGGCTTTTTACGATATTGATATTTGAATCATTAAGAGCGTTAACAATTAATTTTCTACGAATTTTATACTTCGTATAATCATTAATATCACAACCCAAAGCATGAATTGAAAAGGGGATCTTTAGTTTTTTTGCAACTAGAGAGGCACCATATCCATCTGGATAAGTCCAATGAGCCGAAATAATCTCTGCTTTACCCTGTTGCTGAAGTTTCTGTATTGTTTTAAAAATACCTTTTGAAAAGAAGTAACCAATTAAAGAACGAAGTATTTTGGGTATTACAATATACCTAGGGTGTAAAACAGTAATTCCATCGATTATTTCTTGTTTAACAATTACAGGCTGTCTAATTAAATCTAGTGGATGAAATGGTATTGGAGAGACGACGGTTAAATCACATAAGTTTGAAAGTGAATCAGCCAGCTGTTTAATAAATAATCCTTTTGTCATTTCACTATTATTAGGGTATAGATTTGAAATTAAAACAACAGAGCGATTTTTTTTAGGACTATTCACAATAAATTCTCTAATTAGAAAGCTTTGATATGGTGAAAAGTAGTTTGCCCGTTGTAGTCGGTTTTATTTCATCTAATATTTCAACATTAACTTCAGCTTGTTCTCCCAACATTTCTTTGGTTTTTGAAATAATTTTTTCTAAGTAAGTTTGGTCTTTTTGTTTAGATGTTTCAACAATTCTAAGATCTATTTTTTCTAAAGACTCTTGAATCATTTGAAACTGCTTAACTTGGGGTAACTCGTAGAATAAATGAGTAAAGTATTCTCCATGAATTTTACTGCCATCAGGTTTAACAAAGAAGTCACCACTTCTTCCTTCAACACTACCTAATAGAGGAAGGTTTCTACCACAATTACATTGAATGTTAGATACCTTTCCGACATCACCCAATTTGTAACGAATAATTGGCATACCGAAATTCCAAAAGTCAGTAACTATAATATCTCCATTGCCCTCATTGACGGCATGGCCAACATTGTCAACAAGCTCTAGCAATAAATTATCTGCGTTGATATGTAATCCTTTTTGCTGTTTACATTCGCTTGCAATTAATCCAACTTCTCGTGAACCGTATCGATTAAGAACCTTACAACGAAATGCGCTTTCAATAGTTTGTCTTTTTTCTTCGGTTAAAGTTTCTGCGGAAGAAATAATACCATCTAATTTTATTTTGTGGCAGGGATGATATTTCAATAAATATTTTGCATAAAGCTCTAATGCATTTGCATAACCTAAAATCATACTAGGTTGTAAATTTTCTAGTTGATTAGTGAAAGATTGCATTTCTTTATCGGACATTTCAAATGCATCTAGCTCACATTGTCTCTCTAAATAAGTAGCTAATATATTTTCCCTGAAGGACTGTACTGCTTTTAAATCTCTTTGTGCGCCCCATACGAGCGCTTTACGTTTGCCAATATCCCAGCCTGACCAACGGTCATGTCGAATTTGGTCAGCTCGTCTTAGATTGTGCCGGTCTTTGTCTTTATAATAAATAGTAGGCTCTCCCGTAGAACCACCAGAACTATCTTTTATTAGTGATTCAAACGGGTAGGCTTTTGATATCATATCTTGCATATTTTCTTGAATAATTGATTTGGTTAAAAGGGGTAATTTTTCAACATCTTTTATGCATTTAAAATCAGCGGGAGTAAGATCTCGATCTTGCATAATTTTCTTGTAGTATTCTGTATTATCATATGCATATTTGATGATGTTTTTTAAACGAGTTAACTGAAGTATTTCTAAATCGTCCTTAGACAAATATTGATTTGTTTCTAGTTCAGCTAATCTAGCCAATCTTTTATCACCATTCTTCCAATAATAAAGAGGATAAACAATGTGTTTATTAATTGAACGATAAAAATCAAACATAGGATGAATTCTTTTTTAGTTTAAGTTTTTTTGTTAAAGAGCTGATTCTTGCAGACGTTGATAAAGATTGTTTGCTTGGTTAACTAATTCGCTATCAATTGATTCTGTATTTTTAGGTTTTGAAGTTGGATTGCGTATTTCACTCGCATAGGATGAAAAAGAATCAATATTTTTTAACTTTGTTATTTCAGCTATTTTTGTTAGAGTTTCCGCAGGTTCAACTAATAATTTATTGTAATCGACTAAATGAACCTTGTCAGAAATCTGCCTTAAAATATTTTCGTAGGACGCGATCCAATAGGAAAGCCAAAACGATTCTGATTGATAGTCCGGCTTTGATGGTTGTGAATCTAGCCAGTTATCAAAGTTGATGGGTTTAAAATTTTCACCAAAGTCGTAATGACCGAGCCATTTCATGTAACTTTTAGCAAAGGAATCATCTTTATGCATTTCACAAAACTGTTCATGCTGTTTCATTAACGAGCCAATATGTGCAAAAGGTTCTCTAAAGGGGATTAAAATTGTAGCAGTAGGAAATAATTTTTTTAGCACTGGTAGGCGAGAGCAGTTTGCGTTATTTTTTGAAATGTATCTTTTATATGCTTGACCTTCGGAATGATTTTCTAAGATTAGTTTTTTAATCGTAGAATTGATTGCCTTTGCAAATTTTTTATTAGTATTTTTTAAGGTTAATGGTGCAAGTTTGTCTTGATTAACATATTGTTGTTTCAGGTAACTTAGCCAAACAACTTCTTCAAAAGCTTCTGGACTATCAAATGAAACGGTCATTCCATCTCCATGCGCTCTTTCAACTTCTTTTGCATCCTTTGAAAAAGGTTGAGATATTTTTTTCCAAAACAATGGCGCTAAGATAAAAGGCATATGCCGATAAGAAAAGGTGCAAAATTCGTCAGTTTTATGAAGTAAATCGAGTAGAAGAGTGGTACCAGATCTCGGTAAACCGGTAACAAAAATTTCATTACCTAAGCCGATTTTATTTAAATCTTTAGCATATATATCGCTTTCCATTTCCGCTACAAATTTTTGTAACCCTGGAATTGAATAAGCTAGATGATGTAGTGACCGATCTAAAAAACTATAGTTTTCTGCGAATGACATTTCTAATCCAAACATAACCAAGAGTTGCGAGAGTTAATCCAATGATAATTGTAATTGAATGAAAATCTGATTCTATTTGCGCCGCTAACTCGGCTTCATATTGAGCAATGCCCCAAAGAATTCCAAATAGCATTAAAAATATCAGTATAAATTTCCCGATAAATTTGAAAGTAGTGCTAAGCATAGTGACAGAATTTGTACGCATAAATTTTTCTTTTTCTCTATCGCTCATCTTTTTTGACTGCATGACCTTAACTGACTTAGTAGACAGAGAAAGTACAGACTGAGCATCCGCTATTATTTTTAAAAACAAAAATAACTCAACAAAAATGACAGACATTAACATTAGAAAAAAATAATTCATTGTTTATTTCACTACTTGATTAGGATTTATGATGAATAGATATATTGTGATTTATTTTTTTTCTGAATCTGAATCTGAATCTGAATCATCTTCTATACTTTCATCATCATCGCCTTTACCAAACATGCGCTTAAGGGGATACCAAAACACACCAATAATTGCCATTAAGATTGCGCCAACAACACCTACAATAGCGCCGATAACACCTACACCTAAACCTGGGCCAACATAAGCTTGTGCATTTGTGGAATAAAGCATTACAGCCAATGCTAAAAATATAATCGTTTTCATCTAAATAACTCCTACGAGGTTGTTTGTCTTTTGTTTGTTTTAATGATGTTTAATCTAGCTGTCTTATTTAGAGCAATTAGGTTCTTCTGTAAAGTAATTCGTGTCAAACCAAATTCCATTAGCAATATGCTCATTATAAAGAGGTGAAATAGCTGATATATTATTATGTTCAAATACTTTATTGCCCGTAGCCGTTATTTGAACTGCTCGACCTTCATCAGGGACAATGACCAATAAATTACCATTTGGCAAATATTGATGTTTACCTTGAGCAGCGGAATAAAACTTGAAATCACCCGCTAATAATTCATTTGTTAATTCGCCCGTTGCAGGATCAATTTTAATAATTTCTGAACGGCCTAAACCTGAGTTATTACTATAGACTGAAATTTTGCCATCTGCTGTGAAATCAGGATCATGTTGATAAATCCAAGGGCCGTTTCTAGCCCATTTAATTTCATAGGTTAAAGGATCGACGACTGCAACAAGATGTATGCGTCTAAAGCTCATTAAAAGGTCACCCGCTTTAAACATTGGGAATTTATCTGCGAGTTCAATTGATAATACGTCAATATCATTGGGGTGAAATAAATCGTATTTTGCTTTGTTAGGAGGTGTCTTACTCCACTTTTTGAAAGGGTAGTCAGCTCGTACACTAAATATTCCAGCAGGCGTTGCAGGCGATTGAATTAAGTCTTCTACTAATCCTATTTCTGCGAGCGTATCACCAGTATCTAAATCAAATTGTGAGAGGTAATTGTAATGACCGTAAGCAGTATTGTCGCCACGCCACGACCACATTGTATTACCTAAGCCTTTAGTTAATGAATGATGATATACACCTTGTTTAACCCACATAGGCTTACTGCATTGGTCCACTCTGGCCATTACATCACCAGAGTCAAATGTTACGACTACGGAACCATCTTGTAATACGCTAAATGCGTGTGGTGAATCTGAACCATTCAATGGGCCATCTTCATCCAACTTTAGATAAGAGAGATCCCATTCATGTATTTTCTCGCCTTTTTCATTTTGAAGCCAGGCTGCATAGCGAAGTTTTTCGCCGTTATATCCCATATATGCGTAGTAACCGGGTTGTACCTTATCTGCTTGATAAGTCGTTACCCTTTTTCTTGAAACATGTTTAGGTGCTTTTATTAGTCGATTCACAGGTACTAACTCACCATAACGAATTAATGATAAAGCGCCACTATACATAGACTCAATCGTTTTAAATGGCCACATCTTGAAATTGCCGACGGCTAAACCGTAAGCGAAAATTGCGCCAGAAATAAGGAAAATTAATGAGAAAAGAGAGATCCGCTTACTTAATTGTTCTGCGGAAGACTTAGAGCTATTTTTTTTCTTGGACATACTAAGGGAAATTCCTTATAAAAGTGTGCGTTTTTCACTAAATTAGCAGTGAAACTTCAAAGACTTAAAGTTGTTAATAAGTATAACAAATATCTATTTGTTTTTGCTATAGATTTTGTCTTGACGAATTTGATAATAATGCACAAAATGGATCATACTGGCCAGTATTGGTTATTTGAAGTAAGGTTAAAAATAAACAATGATTAAAAAATACGCATATATTTTTCTATTTCTACAGTTATTCAGCTTTGTGACATTTATTCAAAGTGAAAATAAAGTAGATGGTTCGATTTTTATTGATAATATGGGGAATCACACAATAAAGTATGGCGCAAAATTTGAATACTTACCTAAGATTAATGGTGACGTCAACCTTTGCCGCAAAGATCTAGGGCATGATGATGTCATTGTCCACCCTCAAACAGGGAAGGTTACTTGGGATACCAAACATCTTGCTTTTGGAAGAGGTTTTTACATTCGAATTAAATGTAGTAACTATGTATCAACAGCCTACGCATCTATGGTGGTTCACGTTGATCAAAGTGGTAAAAGTAAAATTGTTGTAGCAGGTAAAAAAGGGGTTTCTAAGTATATCGGAGTCGCTGGGGTAAAAATGAGAAGTGGCGATACCTTAATAATTCCTGATGGTTTATATCCCGTTTCTGTTGACGGTGATGGTAGTTATGAAAATGCGTTTAAAATGAGCGCACCACCAAATGGTTCAGATGTTCAATTTACAACAGTAATTGCAGAATCCCCCGGTGGAGTCACTGTATCGGGTATAGCAAATAAAGATATAGGAAAGCAAAAAAATGCTTTTCAACTAAGCGCAAGTAAACATGTAGCGATTGTTGGTTTTGTACTTAAAGATGTTCAAAGAGAATCATTTACTACTTCAGGGCCTGGGGAGCGTTTAATAGTTGAGTTTGTTGGTGCTCAAGGTGCCGGAACTTGGGGATTAGCTTGCGATAATATAAAAGAAGCTAAAAAAGGTCAGTGTTCAAATGCGGGTATGAGAGTTAATGGTGGTACCCCTTTATTTCAAAATAGTTATGATTGGGGGCACAACAGATATGGAATCATGACCAGAAGTTCAAGTGGTTCAGTGACAAGACGTTCTTTAGTTAGACTGGATGAACACAGGGGATCTCAGCCGTATGGTGGTTTTAGTAATTATTGTGACACAGCCCATCTAAGTCAGGACAATATTGTTTTTGATTCATTAGCAATTGCTGCCCCACATTACAAAAATTATGCAGGATTAGATGCTTACCCAGCTACAGGCTGTATTAAAAAAAATTCAGAAATACGTGTTTCAGGTTTGTTAGCGGTCAACAATAAGTTGTCGTTATCTTTACTAGATTCTAAAGCTGGACCCGCACATCAATGGCGCAATATAGTGTCATACGACTCAGAAGGAACTTGCACCCCGCAAAAAAATCGATGTGGTGCTTGGTTACTGCAATCAAAGAAACCTTTAATTTTGAAAAATTCGTTTTTGGGGAAAGCTAGAGGTTTTAAAGGCAGCACTAGCCTCAAACGGGCTTTAGCTAAAAATACTGTTTCTTATGATGACTCGGTAATTATTAATGATGTTCCGACACTTATTGATCAAGGAATCAAACCTACGTATTTACCAGAGTCTCAACTCTATTTTAATGGCAAAAGTGATACCTTTTTTGGTGATGACCATTTTGATACTTTAACTGACACTCGTCGTTGGCCATTAGCAGGAGAGGACATCATTGCACGCAATATGAGAAGTTACTCTAATCCTAAGGCATTAAAAGTTGGGGGCGGTACGGTATCAATTGAGGGTGATCGTGGTGCGGTATTAAAAAATGAAAGTATGAGTGAGTATTTTTGGAGTTATATTAAAGAAGAAATACCTCCGTTAGTGGTTAGAGTCAACAAAATTACAAAAGATGCTGATAATTCATATCGAATAGCATGGGAACACTTCAGCGGTCAAACCCGTAACAATGTAAAAGCCTGGCAAGTTAACTGTGTTACTGAACAACCACGTAACCTTGAATTGATTAAACGTGTACCTGAAAAACAATTGCACTTTCAATATTCTGGCAAATGCAAAAACTTTGCAGTACAGGCTGTTTATTCTAGTGGTATAAGTGGAATAGCTTATATAGAGTCATCTATAGACTAGAGTTAAAATAAAATTTTTTAAGTTTCATTCTTGAGACTTGGTCGTCAAATTCTTGTATTCCTTCGCTCAATCTACCTAAAGTGAGCAATAAGCACATATTCTTATTCAATTATTTTCTAAAATGCCGATATAGGTTTGTGGTTTGGCAGTTTACCTTGTTAGTTTTTATAAAAAGCACTAAATATAGAAATTAATATCTTCGTAACTCAAACTATAAATAATTCTCCATTTTTATTGTTTTACTAATTATACACTGGATTTGATGATGAAATTTTTATCTTATGCTCAACTGTTAAAAAACTTTTATCTAATCAGCATTGTTTCAATGTTGACCCTCGTATCTGCTTGCGGAGGCGGTGAAGAAGAAGAAGAGGAAGAGACGCAGC